>CAZKSU010000011.1:13819-21676 GCA_964555455.1 uncultured Carnobacteriaceae bacterium | reverse complement strand
AGATATCTAGTATTTTAAGCCTAAATCAGCCGGTTAGCTCTTCAAATTTATTTCCGGCCACTAAGAAATCTTGAAAACAAATAAAAACGCCGAGCGGACTCAGCGTTTTTACTGAATGGTCTGTAGTCTATAGTTTCTCCCACCAAAGCTTAATTAAGGACTGTGTGCCTTCATCCCCGTGGCCCGCATCTTCTAACTGCTTATACAAGTCATATGCTTGCTGCGTGCCCGGCAAGTCAAGGTTCATCTTTTCTGCCTCAGCTAAAGCAATTTTTAAGTCTTTGACAAAATGTTTTACGAAGAAGCCTGGTGTGTAGTCCTCCGCAAGAATACGCGGTCCATAATTTCCAAGTGAACGGTTCTGTGCAGCTCCGCCATTGACTGTTTTGATGACTTCACTCAATTCTAAGCCGGCTTCTTTGGCATAAGCAAACATTTCCGTCATGCCAACCATAGTGCCTGCTACCATAATCTGATTGGCCATCTTTGTATGCTGGCCGCTGCCCGCTTTTCCAAATAAACGCAGTTCACTAGAGAACGTTTCGATGACTGGCCGGACTTTTTCAAATGTCTCGGCATCTCCGCCCACCATAACCGTCAGCGTTCCTTCTTTGGCGCCCACATCGCCGCCGGACACCGGCGCATCCAGAGAAGATACGCCAATATCAGCCGCTTTCTCCGCCAATGTTTCTGCCAAGGCCGGGGTGCTGGTCGTCATATCGACGATAATCTTTCCTGCAGCCAGACCTTCAAAGACACCCTCCTCACCTAAGTAGACCTTCTCCACATCTTCTGGGTAGCCGACAATGGTAAAAATGATATCCGACTGCTCCGCAATTTCTTTTGGAGTGTCTAGCCACTTCGCCCCATCTTCGATTAGAGGATCGGCTTTCGACTTTGTTCGGTTATAAACACTCACTTCATAATCCGCCTGGAGTAAGTGACGCACCATCGATGCGCCCATGACGCCTGTTCCAATAAATCCAATGTTCATTTTTAGCCTCCTGTTTGCTCTCTCTATGTACAGCTCTCCATTAAATAAAAAAGGAGCCAGTCTCCTAGCCCCCTTCCTTTAACCTTTTTAGTTTGTATATTCTTCAACTAATTCAATCACTTCTTCGTTTGTCACGGCTTCGTTTAATGCACGTTCAACCAGCTCTTCCATTTGCGAAGAATCCAATCTCTTCATTAAACTGCGTGTTTTCAGAATACTTGTTGCACTCATTGAAAATTCGTCTAAGCCCATTCCAACCAGCAATGGTACGGCAATTTGATCGCCCGCCATTTCTCCACACATGCCGGTCCATTTTCCTTCAGCATGCGAAGCATCAATCACACGTTTCACTAAACGCAGAATCGATGGGTTATACGGCTGGTATAAGTAAGAAACTTGTTCATTCATACGGTCAGCAGCCATTGTGTATTGGATTAAGTCGTTGGTTCCAATACTGAAGAAATCAACTTCTTTTGCAAATTGGTCAGCGAGCACGGCTGTGGATGGAATTTCCACCATAATACCGACTTGAATATCGTCAGCGACTTCAACGCCGTCCGCTTCTAAATTCGCTTTTTCTTCATGATAAATAGCTTTCGCATCACGGAATTCTTGCAGAGTCGCAATCATCGGGAACATAATACGCAGTTTTCCGTGCACGGATGCACGCAATAACGCACGCAGCTGTGTTCTGAAGATGTCATCTCTATCTAGACTCACTCGAATCGCGCGGTAACCCAAGAATGGGTTCATTTCTTCCGGCAGATCTAAATAAGACAATTCTTTGTCTCCGCCAATATCCATCGTACGAACAACTACCGGGTGGTCGCCCATCCCTTCAAGGACTTCTTTGTAAGCTTCGTATTGTTCGTCTTCCGTTGGCAGTTCCTGCGAATCCATGTATAAGAATTCTGTACGGTACAGACCGATTCCTTCTCCGCCATTATCTAAAACGCCTTCCAAGTCGCGAGGTGTTCCGATATTTCCGGCGAGTTCAAATTGCTTCCCGTCCGCCGTAACAGAAGGTTCGTCTTTCAGTAATTCCCACTCTTCTTTAAGCGTTTCAAATTCAGAGGCTTTCTTATCAAAAGCAGCGATGTCTTCAGCTGAAGGATCGGTAGTGACTTTTCCTTCGATGCCATCCACTAACAGCATGTCCCCTTCTGAAACAAGTTCAGTAATATTTCCAGTACCCACAATGGCCGGAATTTCAAGGGAACGTGCCATGATAGCAGAGTGAGACGTACGCCCTCCGATATTTGTCACAAACGCTTTAACATACTTTTTATTTAATTGAGCGGTGTCACTCGGTGTTAAATCGTGCGCAATCACGATAACTTCTTCATCGATTGTTGCAGGGTCTGGTAAAGAGACCTCTAATAACGTTGCGTAGACTCTTTTGCGGACATCCCGAATATCTGCTGCACGTTCTTGCATGTACGGGTTGTCTTCCATCCCCTCGAAGATAGAGATAAAGTTTTCTGTGACTTGTTCATAAGCTGCTTCTGCATTTATTTTCTCATTGTTAATGACATCTTCCGTCTGGCTGACCATATCCGGATCGCTTAACATCATTAAATGCGCATCAAATACTTGTGCTTCTTCTTCGCCCAAGGACTTTTCGGCAATCTTGCGAATGCGCTGAATTTCCTTTTCGGCTGTTTCAACTGCTTCATCAAAGCGGGCAATTTCCGCTTCAGGGTCTTCAATAGAAACTTTTTCAAATGAGAGATCAGGTTCAACGAGTCGATAAACCTTCGCTTGAGCATAGCCATCGCTTGCAGCAATACCAGTTATCGTTTTGCTCATCCTTATTCCCCTAGTCCTTCACTCTTCATTGTCGCGCGGATACCTTCCATCGCTTCAACTTCATCGTCACCTTCTGCAGTGATTGTCACGTCAGCACCTTGACCGACACCAAGTGACATAACGCCCATGATGGATTTTAGGTTCACAGATTTACCGTTATATTCTAATGTAATATCTGAACTGTATTTTCCAGCTGTTTGTACTAACATTGTCGCTGGACGCGCATGAATCCCTGTTGCTGCTGTAATATTAAAGTCTTGTTTTTCCATGTATACTACCCCTTTTTAAATCTATATTTGTATTGTGTGAAAGATAAAAATATGCTAAATCCCTATGTAACAAGGTTTATTCGGAAGCATTTTCATCATTCGTCTACTCAAGATTACCATTTTATCCTTTTTTTCTCAACTAATATTTATTATAGCTTGCTTTCCTTCATTCTATTTGTCTGATACGAGTTCTTTTCAAGAAATTTCTTCGCTTTTTAATGGGTTAGGCTTGAAAGTCAGACTTGGTCAGTGTATAATAATTAACGGAAGGTCAGTAATGGTCAAACAAGATCAATTGCCTTAAACGCTTGAACTGACTTTTCTCTTATTTACTATTAAAATAAACATACAAGAAAATTGAAAGGATGTGCACGTATGCTTTGTGAAAGATGTAGAGAAAATGAAGCAACGATACATTTAACCACTCGAGTAAATGGTCAAAAACGTGAAATCGACGTCTGCCAAAGATGTTATCGAGAAATTCGACAGCAATCAAACCTATCTGGACCGTCGAGAGGATCAAGAGATCCATTTGGTTTTGGAAGTTTCGATGATCTTTTCCGTGCCATGAGCAATGCGCAGCAAAGCCAGCGCCCGCAGCAAGCCTTCCCTGGTGACGGCGGCAATCAGCCTCCGCAAGACGGAAATGGACGCGGCGGTTTGCTTGGAGAATTTGGAATTAACTTAAATGAAATGGCCCGCGAAGGAAAAATTGACGGGGTCATTGGCCGAGATGAAGAAATTGAGCGTGTGAGCGAAATCTTAAACCGCCGCCGTAAAAATAACCCGGTCTTAATTGGGGAAGCCGGTGTTGGTAAGACAGCTATTGTTGAAGGTATGGCGCTGAAAATAATCAATGATGAAGTGCCTCAAAAATTAGCCAATAAAGAGATTATTCAATTGGATGTCGCTTCCCTCGTTTCGGGAACAGGTATCCGCGGCCAATTTGAAGAAAAGATGCAGCAATTGGTCCAAGAATTACAAGATGATCCAAACATTATCCTATTTATTGATGAGATTCACCAGATCGTTGGTGCCGGTTCCGCTGAAGGAAGCAATACGGATGCTGGAAATATCTTAAAACCCGCTTTAGCACGCGGTGACATTCAATTAATTGGAGCGACGACCTTAAATGAATACCGAGTCATTGAAAAAGACTCGGCCCTTGAACGCCGTCTGCAGCCGGTTCGTGTGGATGAACCAACCTTAGATGAAACACACACCATCTTAAAAGGCATCCAGAAACAATACGAAGATTACCACCATGTGAAATACAGTGATGAAGCGATTCGCGCGGCTATTGATTTATCTGACCGTTACATTCAAGATCGTTTCTTGCCAGATAAAGCCATTGACTTATTGGACGAGTCAGGTTCGAAGAAAAACTTAACCATTCAAGTGCGCGATCCAGAAACGATTCAAGAGCAAATTAATCAAGCAGAAAAGCAAAAACAGGAAGCGACTGAACGGGAAGATTACGAGAAAGCCGCTTTCTACCGGGATCAAATTTCAAAATATGAAGAAATGCTTGAACAGCAAGTGCCTGAGTCGGACACGCCGACAGTAAAAGAAGAAGATATCATCAATATTATCGAAATTAAAACGGGTATCCCTGTTGGCGAATTGAAAGAAAAAGAACAAACGCAATTGCGCGACTTAGACAAATCCTTGGCTAAAATCGTAGTCGGTCAAGACCAAGCGATTGATAAAGTAACGCGTGCCGTTCGCCGTAACCGGATTGGTCTTCGTAAAACGGATCGTCCGATTGGCTCTTTCTTATTTGTCGGACCAACTGGTGTCGGTAAAACCGAATTGGCGAAGGCTTTAACTTACGAACTGTTCGGAAATCGTGACGCCTATGTCCGCCTAGATATGAGTGAGTATATGGACCGTCACAGCACGTCGAAATTAATCGGTTCGCCTCCAGGTTACATTGGCTATGATGAAGCGGGACAACTGACGGAGCAAGTTCGCCGCAACCCGTACAGCTTAATCTTAGTCGACGAGGTGGAAAAGGCGCATCCAGATGTATTGAACATGTTCCTGCAAATTATGGAAGATGGGCGCCTCACCGATTCACAAGGACGCACGGTTGACTTTAAAAACACCATTATCATTATGACAAGTAACGCCGGTACAGGCGCGGTTGAAGCAAATGTTGGTTTCGGAGCCGCTTTAGAGGGTACGCAGCAGTCTATCTTAAATCAATTAGGCAGCTACTTTAAACCAGAATTCTTGAACCGTTTCGATGCGATTGTCGAATTTAACTCGCTTTCGAAAGCCAACTTGTTAAGCATTGTCGACATTATGCTTGAGGAAATCAACGACTCAATGGCCAGCCATGACATTGAAATTCATATTGATCAGGCGGCGAAAGAGAAATTGGTTGATTTAGGTTACGACCCAGACATGGGTGCTCGTCCGTTGCGCCGAGTAATCGAAGAGCAAATTGAAGACAAAATTGCTGAATATTATCTAGAAAACCCAGAAGTCGGTGAAATCTACGTTACGGTCAATGCGGACAATGAGATCTTTGTGTCACGCCGTAGCGATGTCTTAGAGAAAACAGACGACTCTGCGTCTGAAACGGATCACGCAGAAGATGACACGATTGAAATTGAAGAGGCTAAAGAAATTGAGTCAGATGAAACGAATGACTCTTCAGAAGAAGAGCCCTCTTAATCGTCTACTCCTGCCACCTGTTCCCTTTAAGGGAGCAGGTGGTTTTCATTTTGGGAAAGAAAAACCGAGAAGACTCTGTAATCAGTCTTCTCGGTATTTTTTTTTCTTTCTTCTTCTCTCTCATAAGCTTCCGGGTAAAAATACACTTCATAATGGTCATTGAGCTGGTTCAGCATCGTCAGCATCCGGACAATTTGTTCCCCATAGCCGTCCATTTCTTCCAGAAAGTCTTTAAGGTAAGTGATATGGAGAATAGTAGGTTCTGTTTCTTCATTTAATATATCCCACAAAGCATCCAGATTGTTGCCAAAATGATCAGGCAAGTTGAATGTTTCGCTTAAATAAGCATAGAGTCTATTTTTGGAGGTCATCAGGCGCCCGTCTAAGATTACTTCTTTCATTCTGCTTCATCTCCCACTTCTATCTCTTCAAAAGATGCATAGTGGTCATCGGTGTAATAGTAATAGCCATCCGCTGAATACACTAAGCGCTTCGCATTGCGATAGCCGCCGTCGTATTCAATATCGGCTTCGCGATAATCGCCCTCTTCCGGCAGCAAGCCTTCAAAGTTTCCGAAATAATCGCCCCCGATACTGGCACCAGGCGCGACATCCCACAAATTGCCTGCACTCGCCTCCCACCCCAGTTCACGCGCTTCCTCTTTGGTTAAGTAATTGACTGGAAGTTCACCGTAGAGCTCCAGATAAGCCGCTACTTCCTCAGCCGTATCATAAGGTTCGCCTTCTTCCACTTGAAAGTCTGCCGTTGGGTCTGTTTCCGTTCCTTCAGTGACTGCTTGTTCCTCTGCTGGTGTCTCAATTTCTTCCGGAGTCTGCAAGACACCACAGGCAGCTAAAAAGAAACCGACGAGCGCAACCAGCCCCCATTTTAAAACGTTTTTAATCATATCATTTCCCCAATCCTTTATTTCCTCTTCTCCATTTTACGAGAAAAAGGGGGTGGATCCTAGAGTAATGAATAAAGCTCTGCTTCCGCGTACTTGTCTTGGAACCAGCGAAGCGCGAAATCACTTTCGAAGAGGATGACCGGCGCATCGTAGCGGTCTTTAGCCAGCAGACTGCGGCTTGAGCTCATCGACTCTTCCAGATGTTCCGGGTTAATCCAGCGCGCAATTTTGTTTCCAAGCGGCTTCATGACAACTTCTGAATTGTACTCATTGTTCATGCGGTGCTCGAAAACTTCAAACTGCAGCTGCCCGACGGCTCCCAAGATATACTCATCGGTATGGTAGGTTTTATACAGCTGGATGGCCCCTTCTTGGACCAATTGCTGAATGCCTTTATGGTAAGATTTTTGCTTCATGACGTTTTTCGGTTCGACTTGCATGAATATTTCCGGCGTAAACTGCGGCAATTCTTTAAACGCCACCGCTTCTTTTCCTTCGTAAATGGTGTCGCCGATCTGGAAATTCCCTGTGTCATACAAGCCGATAATGTCGCCGGCCACCGCATGTTTGACCATCTCGCGGTCTTCAGCCATAAACTGTGTGGAATTGTTGAGGCGGAAATCACGGGCTGTTCGTGTGAGTGTTACTTCCATTCCGGGCACAAATTGGCCGGAACAGATCCGCACAAAGGCAATACGGTCCCGGTGTTTGGGGTCCATGTTGGCTTGGATTTTGAAAATAAAACCGGAGAATGCTTCATCCGTTGGCTCCACCGCTTGTTCTTCCTGGTCAATTGTCACGCTGGGTTCAGGTGCAAAACTCAAGAAAGTCTGCAAGAAAGACTCGACGCCAAAGCCGGTTAAAGCTGAACCAAAAAAGACAGGCGTTAACTCACCCGCTGCGATCGCTTCTTTTGAAAACTCATTTCCAGCAATTTTCAGCAGTTCCACTTCGTCCAGGACGTCTTGGTACAGACGGTCCTCTTTCAGCGGATGGTCGCCTTCGATCTCGCCGTTCTCGTCCAGCGGCAGATAGACCTCGCCATTGTTCCACTCGTCCGGGTCGTTAAATTCGATGCGGTTATTGAAAATATCGTACACGCCAATTAAACTGCGGCCCATTCCAATCGGCCAGTTCATCGGATACGCATCGATTTCAAGCACTTCTTCCAGCTCTTCCACTAAATCAATCGGCTC
>CAZKSU010000011.1:0-13719 GCA_964555455.1 uncultured Carnobacteriaceae bacterium | reverse complement strand
CGGCGCTTTTCTACTTCATTTTGTAACATTTTTTGATTAACTGCCATATTTTATCTACACTTCCTAAATTTTCTCTCGATTCGTTTCTCCATCACTATCTTAACACGCTTATTTATTTTAAAGTAAAATCTCAAACTTGCAATAGGTAAGGCGTATATTCTTTGATAATTATAGCTGACTTGCCCCATTCCGGTCGCGTTTTTAGCTTTCGCAGCCGGCGGCGGATGAATTTTGATGCGTTTAATGCCTTCAAATCATCTTTTTAGCGGTTCCGATTCGTTTGATGGTTTCACATCCGACAGCTCCTTATTTATAACACCTTTAACTATGACACAACCGATCGCTCTATTCTTTGGCTCTGTTTTTCATTCTCACAACCAGCCAGCCGGAGTTTGGATGGTTCTCCCTCTTATTTTTGTCCTTAAACAAAATACTTTCGTGAAATCTCGCGATTAAGGGTAATTATATATATAAGGCATACACTATTAGGAGGAACCTTTATGAATCATGTCCAAACCGAGTTACAAACAGCGAATTCCAGCTCTCCAACTCCCCTCGAATTTCTGCAAGTGATTGATCGCCGCGGTTCAGACTATTTCAAGGAAGAACATCGGCTTTATAAAAGCCTGCAAGCGGGAGATGAAGGGGAACGCAAACTCCTGCAGTATCTTTTTGCTTTTGGTCAGTCTCATTGGACGGTGTTGCGCAACGTTTGGCTGAAAGAGTTTAAAACTTTCGAGTGTGACGTCATCCTCCTCACCAGACACTGTCTCTACATCTTTGAAGTGAAAAACTACCGAGGCACGTTTGCTTATCATAACGGCCATTGTTTCTATAATGGCATTGAAACGCCTCTTAACCCGTTTGAACAAGTGCGGGCAAGTGCCGTTTCCGTCCGCAATTCCTTCAAACGGTTGAACATTGATCTGCCGGTGAAAGCTGCGGTTGTCTTCACCGGTGAAGACAATGAGGTTTTTATTGAATCAGAAATCAAAGAGATTGAAGTGATCCCAAGCAACGGCATCCGCAATTTTATCGAAAGGCTCATTGCCGAAGAAAGACAGCGCGTGCCTCACACCCTGTCTCCGGATCTTTTAATCCAAACCTTAGCCCGCCTTGAAACAGTCAATCCCTTTCTGCCTGCTCCTCTTTCAGCCTCTTTGCTTCGCGAAATAAAAGGCGGGATGTATTGCGCCAACTGTATGAGCTTTGATCTGCAGCGGCTGAAATCTAAAATCCGTTGTGCATGCGGACTG
Source organism: uncultured Carnobacteriaceae bacterium (assembly GCA_964555455.1). Lineage (GTDB taxonomy): Bacteria > Bacillota > Bacilli > Lactobacillales > Carnobacteriaceae_A > Atopostipes. The sequence continues at coordinate 12,463 of CAZKSU010000011.1, read as the reverse complement.
GAAGAGTCGCTGGATGAAGCGTTAGTACGTACGATTTGTGAATACAGTGTCTTAACGGCTAAGACCAAGGTTCGGCGAAAAGAGCTGCTGCAATTTCTGGATCGGCAAGTCTCACTGAGTTTTTTGAAAAACACCCTCTCCCGGCATTTTACAAAAGAGAATAAGTCCAGCCAGACCGCTTATGCCATCAAGCCGCGCCTTTATGAAAATAGTCGTGGAGAGTTCACCATTAAAGAACCCAGAACGTTTTATCACCAAAATGGAGAACGCACGATTTTTCTGTCCGGCTCTGCTTTCAGTGAATCCTTGAAACATTAAGCGGACGGGTTGCATGATCGCTTTTTGAAACCGACGGGTGGCTTGAGGTGATTTGTTTGTAAAGATCACAGCCAAGAATGTTCACGATTAGTTGTCAAAATAGCCGATCAGTCAAAACCATTTATTTTGCGGTTTGAACTTTCTGAAAGAATCAAAAAACGCTCTCTGCCGGTTGCATGTTTGAATTTTGCAGCCGGCAACTAACGCTCACCTCAGAATATTCCTCGAATTCTCCTAAAATTCTAGGCCTATTCTTTTGAACGTGTTATGATAATTTTCAAGAAATACAGGAGGAGGAACAAGATGACAACTGCAGCAAAATGGACAACCGATTTAGAATCGGATGTACGCAAGGATGCGATGGCCATCCGCTTTAAAGTCTTTGTCGACGAACAAGAGGTGCCGGAAGATCTGGAAATCGATGAGTTAGAGGCAGATTCTCATCATCTGGTGTTGTATGTCGACAGAAAGCCGGTGGCTACTGCACGCATTTATGAAATCGATGACGGCTATTATAAAATACAGCGGGTCGCTGTCTACAAAGACCAGCGAGGCAAAGGATACGGAGCCCAGGCTATTCAGGAAGCGGAAAAGAAAATCCGCGAACTGGGCGGGACAAAAATTATATTAGGCGCCCAGCTTCACGCCCTGCCATTTTATGAAAAACTTGGGTATCAAGTGTCTAGTGAAGAATACATGGATGCCGGCATTCCCCACCACGATGTCACCAAAAAATTGAACTAAAGCCAAACAAAAAAAGTAGCCAACTCGCTTGGCTACTTTTTCTTATTTCGGCGCAGCAGCTCTTCGCGTTTTTTACGCGCTGCTTCTTCTCGGCGTTGGCGTTCTTTGGGCAGCTTTTGAAGCAGCTGCAGAGGCGCATCCCCCTGCCACTCCACTTCATACACATCGCCCACTTGCGCATCGGCGGGTAAGTTCGAACGTTCCAACTGCACGGTTCGCCTTAGCTCTTCGACTAGAAAAACGGCTATTTCGCCATTCAGCTCTTCAAAAACGGCTTTCATCTGTCTCACCTTTCCGTTTCCACAGTGACTTCGTTCTGATCATCAATATACAAAGAGATGGTCCCCAATTCAGTGGTGCCGTAAGTGGGAATGCCGTGCCGCTTTAAGCGTTCCAGCGTGTCCGGACTAGGATGGCCGTAGGAATTGTCCGCACCGGCCTGGTAAAAGGCCATTTGCGGCTGCACGGCTGCAATCCACTGTTCACCTGTGGAATCGGCAGCGCCATGGTGGCCCAGCATCAGGATATCAGCCTGCAGGGAACCGCTGCGCGCGATAATCTCATTCTCCCGCGGGATGGAGGCATCCCCCGAGTTTATTAAGCTCATGCCGTCAAAGGCCAGATGCATCACCAGCGACTCATCGTTATGGTCCTTTCCAGGACTGTCGGCTGGCGGATGTAACACTTGAATTAAAAAGGCGCCCCGTTCATACACTTCGCCCATTTTCGGCTCAACATATTCAGCATCCGACGCTAAAATCGCATCCAGCAGATGGCTGTACACCTGTGTCGTATGGTCTACGCCATTCATCCACACTTCCTGTACATCAAAATACTCCATCACCAAATCGCCGTGGCCAATATGGTCCGCATCATTGTGTGTAAAGACCAGCAGATCCAATTCTTCCCCCAAACCAATATATTCATCCAAATAAGAAATGATCCGCTTCTGACCGTCGTCATAACGGCCCGTATCCACCAATACCGACGTGCCGTCGCTTGCGATCATCAATACAGCCGAACCTTGCCCCACATCTAAAATGTGGACTTGGCTCGTCCCCGTCGTCCCCTCGCTTGGGGGAGGAGGGGCAAACTCATCCACGCGCTGCCCTAACTGAGCGGTTGCTTCATCCAAACGGGCGCGGACATCCCCAAAATCAATGTCCCGCCGCCCGGTGACATATCCCACAAAAAATACAATGGCCGCCAATAACAAGCCAAAGCCGAGTCGGCGCCGCTGGGTTCTTTGTTTTTTTGTTAATCTTCTTCGCTTCGCCAATGCTTTCACTCCATCTAACTGTCAACTAACTGTCAACGATTTTTTGCATATCCTCCGGCAAAGGCGCTGAAACCTCTAACACCTTACCCGTAAAAGGATGGGTAAACTTTAACTGGTAACAATGCAAGGCTTGCCGCTTCAAGAGTTCCGTTGATCCGCCGTACAGATCATCCCCGACCAGCGGATGGCCGATATGTGACATATGCACCCGGATTTGATGCGTGCGTCCGGTATGCAAAGTCAATTTGACCAAGGTTAACTCACGCGGCAGCCATTGCACTCTTTGGTACTCCGTCAGTGACGGTTTGCCGCTTTCATGCACGCGCCGTTCAATGATCGAATCCTCCGAGCGCGCAATCGGCGCGTCAATTAAGCCGTGTTCCTTTTTGACCTGGCCTTCTACAATCGCCTGATAATACTTCTCCAGTGTCTGCTCTTCCAGCAGCTGCCCCATTTTCGAGTGCGCCAACGTGTTTTTCGCAATCAGCATTACCCCAGATGTATAACGGTCTAAACGGGTGACCACATGGACCACTTGGTGCCGGTAGTCTTGCTCAATAAAATAGTTTTTCACGCGGCTGGCTACTGTATCGCCGCGGTGAGCGGAAGACGGCACGGAAATCAAGTCGGCTGGTTTATTAATCAATAAATAATGGCCATCCTCATAAAGGATCTCCAGCGGGCCCTCTACCGTAGCTAAGTTCGGATTCGGCTCCTCCACCGGCAATTTCAATTGGACTAAATCGCCTGGCTCAAGCGTTTCACGAACACGCACTTCTCGGCCATTGACTAGAAAAGCGCCGCCATGGAATTTGGTGCGCCCGATAATTCGCCGGGAGATCCCTTTTTCTTTTAAAAATTCTTTTAATCGCTGGGGTTCATTTTTTGCTACTGTCCATTTGACTGTCATTTAATACTTGTCTCCTATAAAGGCATCGCTGACGCGGCTCCAAAATTCCATGTGCCGGTAGCGCGCGAAACGCACGGATTCTTGCGCAATGCGCAGACGAACTTCCTTTACATCTTTTTCGGTCAGCGACATATGATCCAATGTAATGAGCAAATCTTGATGGTCAATCGATTTTAAAATAATCACTTCATCTTTAGCGATGACAAGCGGCGAGCTTAACGTACGAAAGACGCGGTTGTTAATGGAAGCAATTTCTGCCATCTGCAGCGCCTCAACACTCGGATGCAAAACTGCTCCGCCAACCGATTTATTGTAACCAGTCGAGCCCGTTGGTGTGGACACGCAAATCCCGTCGCCGCGGAAGCGCTCAAAGTGGTGTTCATTAATGTAGACATCGCACACAAAGGTTCCGCCGACTTTTTGAATGGTCGATTCATTCAAAGCCAGGAAATGATTCTCCTGGCGGCCGTCTTCGTAAATCACTTCCACATCAAGCACAGGATACGAAACATATCGGCCGTCATCGTTGACCAAGCTTTCTACCAGCGACTCCATTTCATATTCACGCCAATCTGTATAAAAACCAAGACGACCGGTGTGGACACCGATAAAGCGAATCGTGTCCAGTTGATGGGCGTACCGATGGAAACCCGAAAGCAAAGTGCCATCGCCTCCTATGGTAATTAAAATATCGGGATTCACTTGATTTATTTCTATCTTTTCTTCTGCCAGGCGTTCCGTTAATTCTTTCGCCACCTTTAATGAAGCTTCTGTATCGTTATTTTGGATCGCTACTTTCATCTGAATGAGCTCCTCTTCTCTAAAATCGTTCAATCATCATCCATTGTACCATAAGAACAAGCCGTATGAATAGCCTGAAATCAAAGCGTCTGTCTTGACAGAAATAAGAAAAAAGGCACATAATAAAGCGAAGAGAATCGCCTTTTTAGTGAAATGGGGTGCAGGAAGATGTTGGAGTTGGACGTGTTAACATGGAATTTAAATGAACTGAATTTTCTCACTATTTTCTTTCGGATGTTTCTAGCGATGTTTGTGGGCGGAATTGTGGGGATAGAGCGGGACGTCAAACACCGGGCAGCTGGTCTGCGGACACATATGCTGGTTTGTATGGGTGCCGCCATTGTGATGATGACCAACGAATACGTTGTGCTCACTTATCCAGATTTGGACACCGATTTAACGCGTATGGGTGCGCAAGTAGTGAGCGGAATTGGTTTTATTGGTGCGGGGACCATCTTGGTCACTAGTGAAAACCGAGTCAAAGGGCTGACAACAGCTGCCGGGCTGTGGGCGGCTGCTACAATCGGACTGGCCATTGGCATTGGTTTTTATGAAATAGCCATTATCGGCACAATAGCGATACTAGCCATTATTATTTTCTTGCGTCCGTTAAAGGACTTTATCCAAGCACGCACCCGCGACAGGGAAATTACTCTTATTATTCACGCTAAAAATGGCTTTCGAGATTTTATCCAAGCCACGGCCAATTTAAATGTCAAAATTTCCAACCTCGAAGTTGAAAAAGAACTGATGGCTTCAGGTTCCGATGAAGATACCGATATTATCTTCACCGCCACGATTACACTTGGCGAACAAGTTGAAAAAGAAGAAGTTTTGAGACGCATCCGCCTAATGAAAGGGATCATCGATGTCGCGGAAGTGGAACCTCAATAGACTAAAAAACAAGCCGATTCAAAAAGGAATCGGCTTGTTTTTTTATTTATCGGCTGCCCCAGTATTCTTTTTGCAGCTCTTTCACTTCATCCGCAAATGCCAAAACAGGGCCCACCACTTCAGTGTCGCGGATCACCTCTTGGATGGGCCGGCTGATGACGCGCCCTATGCTTTCAACGCCAAATTCTTTTTTCCATTCGCCCAATTGTTTCGATGAGCTCGCATAGACAATCCGGCCGAGGCGATTGTTTCCATGGGCCGCGGCACACATCGGACAATGCTCCCCTGAAGTGTAGACGGTCGCTTTTTCACGTTCCTCTACCGTCAGATGCTGTCCGGCCCAGCGCGCAAGATTAAACTCCGGATGCTGGGTGTGGTCGCCTTCTGACACATGGTTGTGGTCTTCAAACAACACTTCCCCGTCCTCTGAAACCAGCACCGAACCAAAGGGCTGGTCCCCTTTTTCCAACGCTTCACGGGCAAGGTCTACTGCGCGTCGCAAATGTTTTTTATCTGTTTTGCTAATCATACTATCGGCTCCTTCATTTTAACTTATCATACTAAAGCTAGCAGGCCTTCTCAAACAAATTGTAATAGCTATCTCATGCTTTTTTGAAAGGCTTATGGTAAATTTTAATTACTTAAGCAAATGGAAGGAGTCTAATTTATGAAGAAAGTATTTGCAACAAGTGCGCTCGTTCTGATGCTGCTTGCCGGCTGCCGAGACAGCGACATCAACCAGCAAGAAGGCGAAGACCACGAAATCGAAGACCCTACCGAGGAAGTCGGCCCAGAAGACACCGGGGATGAATAAAAAACTCCCTCTCCTGAAAGATCGTTTCTTCAGGAGAGGGAGTTTTTTTCAACAAACAACTTAAAGGATAGTGTTTTAAATGCTCTTAGTGATTAAAATTCTTCTTGGTTAAGGTAAGCCAGTGCATACTGCGCATAGAGCTCAGCACCCGTCGCCAGAGCTTCTTCATCGACATTGAAGTGCCCGCTGTGGTGCGGCCAGCTGGTTGCTTCATCTTTGGAACTGCCAACCGTGGCAAAAGCACCGGGTGTTTCTTTCATATAGAAGCCAAAGTCTTCCGCTCCCATGGTTGCCGGAAGAACATGATTTGCCTCTTTTCCGAAAGCTTCTTCCGTCACTTGCTGGACAAGCTGTGCACTTTTTTCTTCATTGTAGACAGGTTCCGTCATGCGGTTATATTCGAATTCAACCGTTCCACCATACATCGCAGCAATGCCTTCTGCATACTGCTCTAATTTTTCTTCAATGATGTCGCGGTTGTCGGCATGGAACGTGCGCACTGTCCCCTCACAGTAAGATTCACCTGAAATCACATTGAAACGTGTGCCCGATTCCATTTTACCTACCGTACATACTGCCTGGTGATGCGGGTTGCATTCTCTTGCGACAATGGACTGGACATTGCTGACATATTGAGCCATCATGACTGTCGCATCGTTTGTCTGTTCCGGCATAGCGCCGTGGCCGGCTTTTCCGTGAAAAGTCACTTTAAACAGATCAGCCGCTGCAAAACTCGGACCCGCTGGACAAGAGACTGTTTTTGAAGGGCCGTTGGACCAAATATGAATACCAAATACGTTATCCACGCCTTCCATGGCACCCTGATCAATCAGCTGCTGAGCCCCTACTGCTTTTTCTTCGGCCGGCTGGAACAGCAGACGAACAGTTCCGTGGATGTCTTCTTTGACTTCATTTAATGCTTTAGCCGCTCCTAATAGCATCGAAGTGTGGGCATCGTGTCCGCAAGCATGCATTTTACCGTCTTCTTTTGAACGATATTCTAACTCACGGTCAATTTGGTAGACAGGCAAAGCATCGATATCGGCGCGAAGAGCCACCGTTTTTCCTGGCTGATCGCCTGTAATCTCTGCAATGACTCCTGTCGGGTTCATCACTTTATGTTCAATGCCGAATTCTTCCAATTTGGCCGCAATTGTTTTGGTTGTTTCAAATTCTTCTTCAGAAAGTTCTGGATTTTCATGGAGATGTCGGCGCATGGCTATCATTTTGTCAAAATTGTCATTAATTAGTTGGGTAATCTTTTTATTCGTCACTCGAAACTCGCTCCTTTAATCATTCTCTCATAATAATTCCGTTATAGAGTAAATCTAATTATTGGCTTTGTCAACCTCTTTTTTTAAATAAAATTTTAAAAAACACTTGACGGAAGCTCAAATCATGATAGAGTTATCCTAATATTATTTTAATCATTCTACTTTAAAGGAGCAATCTTATGGAACCTATTGTCGCTCTTACCATCATCTTTGTTGTCTTTGCTTTTGGAGACCTGCTCGCTGCTAAAACAAAAAGTATCATTTCCATGTTATTTACCGTCTCGGTTATCTTTATGGTCGCTTTTTGGCTAGGTTTGCCTACTTCTATTTTTGAAGATTCCACCCTGCTCGCTACTGGCCGCCTTGCTGTCATCCTCTTACTTGTTCACATGGGGACGATGATTAACTTCCAGCAGCTCAAAAAGCAGTGGCGCACCGTGCTTATCGCCGGCTCAGGCATCTTAGGCATCGTCCTTTTACTTCTTGCGGTTGTGGCGCCTACTCTTGGACTCGATATCGCCTTAATCGCCGCTCCTCCGCTTTCCGGCGGTGTGATTGCTGCACTGCAAATGTCCGAAGCAGCGACTGCGATTGGAGCCCCTGACCTCGCGATTCTAGCGACTCTTTTAGTCGTTGTTCAAGGGTTTGTTGGATATCCGGTGGCTTCTATAGTATTAAAACGTGAAGCAAGGCATCTTTTGGAAAAGTACCATGCTGGAGAAATCATGTTCGAAGAAGAAAGTGCTGAAACAGCTGCTGAAAAGTCGGCCTCTGTAAAGAAAAAGCCTTTAAATTTCTTGCCTGAAAAGTATCAGACCGCAAACGTTTATCTCGCAAAAGTCGCCTTAGTGGGCCTTCTGGCTTACTTTTTGACCACAGCACAAGTAGCCTTTCTGGGAAGAGCCCTTATCGATCAAAATATTATGGCTTTGCTCTTAGGCGTTGTCTTTTCTGAACTAGGCTTTATCGAAAATGATATTTTAACCAAATCAAACAGTTTTGGCTATCTCATGGCTGCCTTAACCGTTGTTATCCTTTCCAGTCTGACCCAGGCTACTCCTCAGCTACTGCTGAGTCTGCTGCCGGCGATTCTGTTATCCTTGCTGATGGCAACGATTGGTATTTTCATACTCTCTGCTCTCGTGGGCCGTTTCTTAAAAGTCTCTCCTTGGATGAGTGCCGCCATGGGCATTTCTGCTCTCTTCGGCTTCCCGGGGACCTTCATTGTGACGGACGAAGTGGCTACCGCGATGAGCAAAACAGCGGAAGAAAAAGAAGTGCTGCTTCAACATATGATGCCGCAGATGCTGGTTTCCGGTTTCGTGACCGTGTCGATTGGTTCCGTGCTTCTGGCTGGATTCTTTGCGCCTCTTTTAGTCAGCCTGTTCGGCTAAATTCTAACGCATGCGATTTAACTAAAATAAAAAGGATGTGAGAAACAGGTACCGGCCTTCTCACATCCTTTTTAAATTCTATAGCTTAGGGCGTAAAGCCTCTAACCCTTTAGGACCAAAAGCAAATGAATTTTTCCACCCGCTTTTCCCCTCTCACTTATTCTGCTTGCAATTCAGCCGGAGCTTCTTCGCTGACATAATCAAAATGGAAAGAAAACTCAATGCTTTGAAACACTTGAATGGCGAGTTCTTGTCCAAATTGTTCCAATTCCCGTTCAAGTTCCGACTGTTGAGAAGAATTGCTTGGTTCAACCACTACATCTACAATATGCCACTGAGACGTTTTCGATTCCCGCTCTTCGCCGGTAAAAGTCATGTCTTCTTGGATAACCAGACTCAAATCCTCTTCTTCCATCGTATATTCGATACGCAAGGTGTTATTTTCTTCATCGGTTGAGAGGACTTCATACGGAATTTGAGTCGTTTCGCCTTCATTATCGACAATCGTCATCGTGCCTTCTTCATAGTAATAGTGCACGTCGTATACCACTTCACCGTTTTCATCTGTCAAGACATCCTCTTCTTCTACGCCAAACCATTCGGCATTTTCCTGAAGCGCAACGGCCAAAGGTTCACCGTTCATAAAGGCATCGGTCATGGTCCACTGCCCTTCAAGAGCACTTTCAACGGTTGATATGTCACGGCCGCAGGCGGCTAGAAAAATAGAAAAGAATAAAATAAGACCCAAACGGACTGTTTTCTTTTTTTGCTTTCCAAGCATTTAAACAACTCCTTATGATTTATCAGGCATCTGATCCCAACTTTTTAATACAACTGCGCTTCCTCCGTAAACAAAGCCAAATTCGCTTTCACTTCTTGCAGAAAACGGCCGGCCTGCAGGCCATCCAGCAAACGGTGGTCAATCGACAAGCACAGATTCACCCTATCGGCTATCTTAAATCCGTCAGCGGTCGGGATGATTTTCTTCGAAATGGTCTCAACTTGTAAAATCGCCACTTGCGGATAGTTAATGATCCCCATGGATTGAACAGACCCGAAAGACCCGGTGTTATTGACGGTAAATGTCCCGCCTTGCATGTCATCCGCACCTAATTTTCCTGCACGGGCTGCCTCTGCTAGTCGTTTGATTTCTTTGGTTAAGCCTTTAATGGAATACTGATCGGCCTGGTGAATAACCGGCACAAATAAATGCTCTTCGGTCGCTACCGCAATCGAGAGGTTAATGTCTTTGTTATAAGTAATAGCCCCCTCATCCCATGAAGCATTCAGCAAAGGATGTTTCTTTAAAGCCTGCGCCACCGCTTTGACAAAGAAAGGGAAAAAGGACAAAGCGAGGCCTTCTTCTCGCTGGAAGTTTTCTTTTACCTGTTCACGCAAGCGCACAAGCTGGGTCACATCCGCTTCCACCATCATCCAGGCATGCGGAATTTCTCTCACACTGCGGGTCACATTTGCGGCGATGGCTTTGCGTATCCCGTCGGCTTGGACCACCTGCTGCCGGCCCGTCATTTCCATTGCATCTGCCCCCGCTCGTCTGGACACAGGTGCTTCTTGCCGGCTTATTGCCGGCTCAAAGTTCTCCACATCTTTACGCGTGATGCGTCCGTGGCGGCCGGTCCCTGTGACTTGGCTGAGGTCAATGTCTTTTTCCTGCGCAATACGCAGGACTGCAGGCGAATAGCGGGCTTTCATTTCATCCGCAGAAGCACTGGCGTTTGGCTGCTTTTCTTGCGGCGGACTCTGGATCGGTGCTGGTTCTGTTTCTTGTATCGTTTCCGCCTCGGGTTCAAAGGCTTCCTGGAGTGCTGCTTCCGGGGTGGCGGGCAGCTCCGCTGCTGTCTTTTCAGCTTCCCCTGCTTCTATCGCTAACAGTTTGGTGCCAATCGCAACCGTTTCACCTTCTGCGACCAGCAATTTTTTGATTTTTCCGTCAAATTCAGAGGGGATTTCAGAAACGACTTTATCGGACTGAGCTTCCAGAAGCGGCTCGTATTTTCTGACGGTGTCGCCCTCTTTCACCAGCCATTCCACCACCGTGGCCTCCGTGACACTTTCCCCTAAATCTGGCATCACAATGTGTTTGATTCCCATAATTCTTGCCTCCTTAAAACTTGGCCAAGTCGCGCATGGCTTTGATGACATCGGCTTCGCTCACTAAAAATTCCCGCTCTAAATTCAGGGCATAGCCCATACTGGGCACATCCGGTCCCGCTAAGCGCTGAATGGGCGCATCCAAATAAAACAGCGCCTCTTCGGCAATCAACGCCGCGATTTCACTGATCACTGCGCCTTCCTTGTTGTCTTCTGAAACAAGCAGGATTTTTCCTGTTTTCTTGGCCGCTTCCACCAAGGTATCCTTATCTAAAGGATACAGAGAACGGACGTCAACAATTTCGGCTTCAATGCCTTCTGCCGCCAATTTCTCAGCGGCGTTTTGGGCATGCACCAGCATCATCCCGTAAGCAATCACCGTCAAGTCTGAACCTGTACGCACGACTTGCGCTTTATCCAAAGGCACCAGATACTCTTCTTCCGGCACTTCTGCTTTCAGCAAACGGTACAGCCGTTTATGTTCAAAGAAGAGCACCGGATCATCAGAGCGGATGGCCGCTTTCATTAAGCCTTTGGCGTCATAAGGATTGGAAGGCGTGACGATTCGTAAACCCGGCTGGCCATACAGCACTTTTTCTGTCGACTGCGAGTGGTAAAAACCGCCACGAACTCCGCCGCCATAGGGGGTGCGATAGACAATCGGCGCGGTCCAGTCGCCTTTGGTGCGGTAGCGCATCCGCGAGGCTTCCGAAATCAGCTGGTTGACCGCCGGCAAAATATAGTCGGCAAACTGAAATTCGCCAATCGCCCGGTAGCCGACCAAGCCGAGACCGACGGCCAAACCGCCAATCTGCGCTTCGGTTAAAGGGGTGTTGAAACAGCGGTCATCGCCAAAACGTTCGGCCAGCCCTTTTGTCACACCAAACACCCCGCCTTTTACGCCGCCCACATCTTCGCCGAAAATAACCACCTTTTCATCCCGTGCCATCTCTTCTGCGATCCCTCGATTCAATGCTTCTAAGTAGGTTAATTCAGGCATGCTGTTCATCCTCTCCTATTGGTCAGCCCAGACTTGTTCGTATAAGGACGCGGGCGTCGGATCCGGCATCGCTTCGGCTGCATCGGTCGCCTCATTAATATCAGCTTGGATGCGTTCATCGATATCAGCCATTTCCTCGCGCATCAAAATTTCTTCGCGGATCAATTGTTCTTCAAAAGCGACCAGGGCATCCGTTTTTTTCATTGCCGCAATGTCTTCCTGGGTGCGGTAAACGGAATGGTCATCATCGGCTGAATGAGAGGTTAACCGTTCCACCATCAGCTCAATCAAAGTGGGTCCTTCCCCGCTGCGCGCTTTTTCAGCAGCGGCTTTAAAAGCCAAATACGTTTCAGCGAAATCCCGGCCGTCTACCCGCACCCCTTCAAAACCGTAGGCCGCTCCTCTTTGGGCCATGGTTGCATTCGCATACTGCTCCTCTACCCCGACCGAAATCGCGTAGCCGTTGTTTTCCACCACAAAAACCACCGGTAGTTTTTTTACGCCTGCGAAGTTCATCGCTTCATGCACTTCGCCTTGGTTGGCAGAGCCTTCGCCAGTTGAAGTCAAGGCCACATAGTCGGCCTTTCCAAGCAAGGCGCCATAAGCTACACCGGTTGCCAGAGGAAATTGCGTGCTGACAGTGGACGAATGCGAGACAATGCGGTGCTCTTTTGAGCCATAGTGGTTAGGCATCTGCCGTCCGTGTGAAGACGGATCGGCTTCTTTGCCAAATGAACCCAGCAAAATATCTTTGGGAGTCATCCCCCAAACCAGACAAGCCGTCATGTCGCGGTAATACGGCAAGAAGTAGTCCTTTTCCAAATCAAATGCCAAGGCCATCGCGACTTGCCCGACTTCTGCCCCTTGCCCGGAGATGTTGAAAGACGATTTTCCGATGCGGGTCAGCTGCCATAAGCGTTCAT
>CAZKSU010000010.1:0-21762 GCA_964555455.1 uncultured Carnobacteriaceae bacterium | reverse complement strand
AGGGTACCTGTAGTGCTGGTCCCATTTGATATCGGATCGGATTAAAGTTGCTAAAGTCGTGATCGACGTCAGCAGCAGCTCGGGCAGCACGCCAAAAATAATAAAGACCGCCAAAGATATACCGTCGCTTAAAGAAAAGACGGTTTCATTCGTTCGGATAGGGAATAAAGCCACTAATACACCAAGCAATACAAACAATATGTAGTCTCTTGACAGGAGTGTCTGGATTTGAATTTGCGTAATGGATACATAAAGCAATCCAAGCCCTACCAGCAGATAGGCGATCCAAATCATGTGTTTATCTCTTTGTTTAACCATTATTTCCCAATCCTTTCTCTCACTCGCATATACATTATATTATAATTATCTTATTTTACCCTTGAATGGATGAGAAAGCAATGAATATTTCGAATTAAAAATACTTTTTTGTACTCGTACGTTTCTTGGTTTCTGCTCTTACCTTTTCGCTTAAAAAACACTGTCTGTTGCGTAGCCTTCAAACTCGCTCACGCGATTGCGGCCGCCTCGTTTTGATTTGGTATACATCGTATCGTCCGCCAGCCTGACCAAATCATACACATTCGAACAATTGTCTGGGTAGGTCGCGACGCCAATGCTGGCCGTGACTTGAACAGCAGCCATGCCGTCAGCTTGAATCGATTGGGTGACCTGGCAAGTATGGTCTTCGATTAGCGTGCGAATTTCTTCGGCTTTTTCCAGGGCTTTCTTCCGTCCGGCATCTTTGAGGAGAATGACGAATTCTTCCCCGCCATACCGGGCCACCATCTCATTCGCCTCTTCCCAATCGTTTAATAGCTTCGCCATGTCTTTCAAGACTTCATTTCCCGCTTCATGTCCGTGGATATCGTTGACTTTTTTGAAATGATCCAAATCTAAAATAATTAAAGAGAGGGAATCATACTCTCCTACTTCAATCACTTGGTCAAAATATGTCGCAAAGCCGCGGTAATTGGGCAAGCCCGTTAAGAAATCGGTAAAGTTCGATTTGGCCAGCCGTTCAAAGTTGTAGGCGTTGTTTAAGATAATCTGGACATACATATAAAAGACTTCAATCAGCGAAACAAAAAAGTCATCATAGACGCCTTGATGCGGATGCGTCATCAGCAGCACACCGATTTCGTCGGAAAAAATAGTGATGGGCAGCACAACCACACTTTGCGGATGATAGTCTCCTTCGTAAAGCGGTTCTGTCTGCCAGTCCTCCGCCTTTAAGTAAACAGCCATTTCTTGGGTACGCATGGCTTCAGTCACTGGGGAATGTTTTTCAATAAGGACGCGTCCTCTCGGTTTCCGCAGGTCTTTCCCGGTTTCATAAATCTGTTCTAAAACAATATCGCCTGTCTCATCTCGCTGGCCAAAAGCAATCTGCCCTGCCGGAAACAGTTTGGGCAAGTATTGGACAAAGGAGCGAATTACATGATTCATCTCTGTCTTTTTGGATAAACTTCTGGAATAGCGATTCACTTTCAATAGAATGTGACGGTGGTTATAGACTCTATAGTAATGTTTGGTGCCGATCGCAACGATGAGGTAGGGAATAGACAGCAAAAACAATCCGATGGTGCCTCTCGCCAGATACATATACAGCATGGCATAGGCAAAAGGAAGCATGATTCCCGCTAAAAGCAGAATAAAGCGGAAGTATTCATCAAAAAACTGAGTTTTTGTCTCTTCGAGAAAGTATTTGGCGCTGAAGGTGGATAGCGTTTGATTCGTCAGAGATTGTACCAGCATATAGACCACTAAAGGAAGCACTTGATGACCAGGAAACACACTGTTTCCTATTAAAAAACGAGTTCCTTCATAACCGCCTGCAGCCAGAATTGAAACACCCGTTATTATCGACAGATAAAGCGGATAAAGATGATGCTGATCCATTTTTAAATCACTACGTATGATTAAAACAATCATGGCCAAAGAGGATAAAAGGATTTCAGGCAGCAAGCCGGCAACAACATACGTGACTAAGGAAAGCCCGCCAAGAAAGGAATAATACGTGTAATTATGCCGGGTCGGGTTTATCCCGATAATCAGCGCTAAAAACAGCAACACTAAATAATCCGGGGTGAAAAGAGACGGAATCGTCACATTTTGTAGCAATACAACCAATAAAATAACTGCAAGAGGAAGGTAAAAAAGCCACATCCCCCACTGTTTCTTTGAACTGACCATCATCGACTCCTCCTGACTGCTGGCCTGTAATTATACCTTCATAATATCATACTAAATTGTATGCAACGAACAATAAATCAACAATATTGTATATGGTGAAAAAAAACTAGCTGCAAGCATCTTCATTGCCTGCAGCTAGTTGAACGCTTTATTTTTTAGCTTTTTATTTTGAAACGAGCGAGACAATTTCTTTGGGCAGGACAGGCCGGCTGTACAGATACCCTTGCCCATACGGACATTCACTGTCCACCAAAAATTGCTGCTGCTCTTTGGTTTCTATTCCTTCAGCGATGACGGAGAAACCAAGGTTCTGCCCCATTTGGATCATGCTTTTGACCAGGGAGTCTGTTTTTGGCTTACCAGGAACCTTTTGGATAAAGGAGCGGTCAATTTTCAGGATATCAATGGACATATTATTTAACAGACTTAAAGACGAATAGCCTGTACCAAAATCGTCGATGGCTACTTTAATGTGATGGTTATGTAAGTCATCCGCAACCGCCTTGGCATGCTCTGGATGGGACATGACGCTTTCTGTGATTTCGATAATGAAATCCGAAGGATCCAGGTCAAATATCGCAATCGAAT
The DNA here is from genome assembly GCA_964555455.1 of uncultured Carnobacteriaceae bacterium. GTDB lineage: Bacteria > Bacillota > Bacilli > Lactobacillales > Carnobacteriaceae_A > Atopostipes. The sequence continues at coordinate 18,981 of CAZKSU010000010.1, read as the reverse complement.
CTACAATGCGGTCCACTAGCCATTTATCTTGAAACTGCGTGGCTGATACATTGACGGCCACTTTTAAATCAAGGCCCTCATCTTGCCACTCTCTCATTTGTCGGGCGGCTTCATAAATCACCCAGTAGCCTAAATCGGTCATCACGCCCGATTGTTCCGCCACTGGAATAAATTCGAAAGGCGGGATATTGCCTAAAATGGGATGTTCCCAGCGCATCAGAGCTTCTACCGCGGCTACTTCACCTGTGGCCAGATTCATTTTTGGCTGGTACACCAGATAAAATTCATTGTGCTGAATCGCCTTATTAATGCTCATCTCAATGGCTTGTTTTCTAGCAATCATGTCTTTATTTTCCGGCAAATAAATCAAGTAATTGTTTTGCCCTTTGCGTTTTGTCTCGAATTTGGCCACTTCTGCCTGATGCAGAATTTCTTCGGCATTTTTTCCGTTTGTGGGGTAGTGGCTGATGCCGACACTGGCCGTGATATAAAGAATTCGCTCGTCAATTTCAAAGGGATTTGAGATAATTTCTGTCAGCTGCTGGCCGACTGTTTCTAAATGATCGGCCGACACACCTTCCAGATAGAGATAAAATTCATCCGTGCCTTCCCGGAAGACAGCTTCTTCTGCCCCGTAGACTTGCTTCAATCGCACCGCTAACTCAATCAGCAGCTGATCGCCGATTTCACGCCCGTATAAAACATTGATGGAGTGAAAACGATCCAGATCGATCATAACCACCAGTTTTTCTTCGGCCGTTGAAGCATCGAATTGCTGGATCAATTTCTTGCGGTTGGGCAGTTTGGTCAATCCATCGTAGTAGTACAATTCATGGATATACTCTTTGCTTGCTTCTAGTTTTTTTACTAATTTCTGGTTTTCTTCGCATAAATGTTCACAGTTATGCACACGAAACTCCCCCAATTCTAAATATAACGAGCTGTCTCTTCTGTCTCAATTGCTTCTGATCGGTCCACCTTTGCTATTGGAAGCTTCTTTAACCGCTTAAGAGTTTTCTTCTGTCTTTTTCATGAAGTTAAAGTCAAATTCTTCTTTTTTAGTAATCAGCAGCAGGCCATCGCCAATCGGTAAGATCGTGGAAATCAGCGCCGGATGATCCAGTACCACATCTAAGAAGGCATTTAATTTTCTGTGAATCGTGCGCACCCGTCTGGGGATATCTTTCGAGTCCTGCAAAATGGTCCCGCCCTGCAGCACATCATCCACAGCCAGCACACCATTTTTCTTCAAAATTCGCATGCAATCAGGGAAAAAGTCATAATATTTCGCTTTCGCACTGTCCATAAAGATGAAGTCAAAAAAGGCTTCAGGCAATTCAGCCAGCCAATCTTCGGCTTGCCCTTCTAATATTTTAACCCGGTCCGCAATACCGAAATCTTCAAAATTCTTCTGCGCGCGTTCGGCCAGTTCCGTGTTTCTTTCAATCGTTTGAATGTTGGCGGCCGAATATTCCGCAAAGACACTGGCCGAAAAGCCGATATGTGTGCCTACCTCCAGTATGTCTTGAGGATCCAGCTGGTCCAGCAGCCAGATGAAATAAGAGACCGTTTCATGAGGAATAACCGGATTTCGGTTTTCATTCGCGGCGCGCTGAAGTTCTCTTAAGTGACCCGTCAGCTGCCTTTGATCTGTCCGCAAAAATTCGCGCACTCCGTCATTGATGACCGGCCGATCCATCATTTCATTTTTCTTACGCATATTATCACTACTTTCTTTACATCCATTTTGTAATTTATGTGTATTTCATTAGAATTCTTTGCTATACTGTAATTGCAAATTAATATTCCGAGAGGGGAAACATTTATGCTTATCAAAGAGCTTTCTCTAGCTAAGACACGCGTTCGCACTGTTCCAGAAACCGTGACATTAGAAGAGGCTTTAGAATTACTAGAAGAATATGGTTACCGATGTGTGCCCGTATTAGATGAATCAGGAACCATTTACCGAGGAAACATTTACCGTATGCACTTATACAAACATAAATCTGAAGGAAAAGATATGACATTGCCGGTTACGCATTTACTTAAAAATGCGACAAAATATGTGCATACTTACTCTTCCTTTTATAGCATCTTTTTCATGATCAAAGATTTACCTTACATCACTGTCCTCGATGAGAATAACCATTTCTATGGAATCCTGACACACAGTGCTTTAATTAGTTTACTTGAGCAATCATGGAATTTGAAAAACGGCAGTTATGTTTTAACCATTGCGGTCGGCGGCGAGGTCGGTGACTTAGCGAATGTGGCGAAGATTATCAACCGTTACAGCAGCATCATGAGTACCATGACGCTGGACAGTGAACAAGATTCTATCCGCCGGTTAGTTATGACGCTTGAACCGGAGGCTACCGCTAAAGATGTCGAGAAAATCTCGGCCCACCTGGATCGTCGCGGCTACCGCGTCATTCAAGTCGAAGACTTGCAGAATCGTTAATTATTATAGCACAGATGGTCTCGATTTCATCACGCTTCCAGTAAATTTATTCTAAAAATAATTAAAATAAAAAAGAGAAACTACTCGTTTTCAGAATAGAAAACAAAAAGTAGTTTCTCTTTTTTTGATGGGCAGAATTGTCTTTTAGAGTGGAACAGCGTACATTTCGCCTTAATCGAGACTGTCCGCTACATCAATTACGATTTTCCCCGTATTTTCATTCGCTTCAATTTGCCGGTGCGCTTCCGCGACATCGTCAAAAGTTAAGACAGAGTGAATAATCGGCTGAATGATGTCTTCTTCAAAGAAAGGCATAATTCTTTTGGCAAATTCCTGAGAAAGCTCGGCTTTATACTCCTTGCTTCTTGGAGAAAGCAAGGTGCCGATTAAAGAAATACGTTTGCCAAGAAGCGCCCCTAAATCAAAATTCTCAATTTCAGATCCTCCGAGTGTGCCAATCACTACCCAGCGCCCGTCTACCGCAATACTCTTCAAGTTTTTCTCATAGTAAGAAGCGCCGATAAAGTCCAAAATGACATCCGCGCCGCGGCCGTCGGTGATGTCTAAGACACGCTCTGAGAAGTCTTCTTTTCGGTAATTGATGACATGCTGGGCGCCCAGGGCTTTGGCCATCTCCAATTTGTGAGGCTTGCCAGCCGTCGCGATGATATGAGCATCGGTAATTTTACGGCTCGCTAATTGAATGGCTGCCGTTCCCACACCGCTGCCCGCGGCATGTATCAAAACCGTTTGCTGGGGTTTTAGTTTCCCAAGCCAAAACATCGTCTGATAAGCCGTTAAGAACACTTCAGGAATAGCGGCCGCTTCAATGGAAGACATGGAATCTGGAATGACCATTGCGCGTCCGCCATGCATCACCGCATATTCAGCATAGGCATTCCTTTCGGTGATCCCCGCGACTCTTGTGCCTTTCGTCAGATGCGGATAGTTGGGCGATTCTTTCTCCACTACCCCGCTCACTTCCACCCCTAAAATCGGGTACGGTTCCGTCAACGATTTATTTTCACGCGTGAGAATATCCAGCCGGTTGACTGCGGTCGCTTCCACCTTAATCAGAATTTCATCAACTGCCGGCTCCGGAATTGGGCGGTCGACCATAAGCAATTGCTCTCTTCCGCCCGGCTCTTTTATTGTCCAAGCTTTCATAGCTTTCCCCTTTCTTTTTTATCTTTTTTCCATGGTGGCTTTAAAATCAATCTGCCGATCTAAAAACAGCATAACAGGAATCGTCACAATCATCACAATAGCAATACTTGCAGCGAAACTGGCATAAAGCGTCCAGAAAATGGCCAGTTGGTTCGAAAGCAGGGCGACCATCAAAGCTAAAATAAAACTGGTCACTGCAAACACGGCTGAGTTCATCAGCATTTTTTGCGTCATCGTCTGTGTTTCTTTGATCAGGAGGGAAACAATCCATAAGGAAACGACGGTATGTAATGTTCCGAAAATGACATCATAAATTCCAAATTCGGAGCGGATATTGGAAACAGCCACCCCGATAATAAGACCAACGGAATATTTTCGGTTATAAACGGGCAGGTGCGCAAACATTTCGGATAACCGAAGCTGCAAAGGCCCGTAAGAAGGCAGCAATATCGTAATGACGATATAAATCGCTGCAAATAAGGCATTCAAGGTCATCTGTTTTAAAGATAATTTCATTTGTAAGTATTCTCCTCTGGTTCGTCTATTTTTCTTTAGAAAATAAGAAAAAGCCAGCCTTTATGGGGTGGCTTTAAGCTAGGTATGTATAACATGGACGCATTAGGTAAGGCCTAGACTGATCCTAAGGGCAAAGTCGACTTCTTCCATCAATTCATCATTTAAACGTGTGATTCGATCTGTTAGACGCTGCTTGTCAATCGTCCGAATTTGCTCAAGCAGAGCTACTGAGTTTTCTGTTAATCCTTTGTCTTTTCCGATCGCAACATGGGTAGGTACCCGGCTTTTATCAATTTTGCTCGTGATCGCTGCAACAATAACAGTCGGACTGTATTTGTTCCCGACATTATTTTGCAAAATCAAAACTGGCCGGACTCCACCTTGTTCGGATCCAACAACTGGTGATAAATCTGCGTAATAAACTTCTCCCCGCTTTATCATCTATTTGTCCCCCTCGATTGTTCAGGGAACTTCACTTCAGTTCATATCGATCAATATGGTCCAAAGCTTCATTCTCTGAGACAGTAAACGCTCGACTAATTTCTAAATTTAATTTGCCCATTTCTACATAGCCATTTTTTAAGTTTGTATAATTATCTACAAATTCATCCAATGTCTGCTTCAGCAAATAATCAATGACTTTTTCTTCTTTTTCGTTCATATATTCACTGAATTCTTCAATCACCGAATATGTTGACTGATCAATCTCAATAACTAACTTTTTCGAATCTTCCGCCATGAGAATTGGCCTCCTAAACTGAAGTTACATGTTCTATACGTATTTTAGCACAATGGGAGGATTTCTCAACTCCCTTTCAGTTCTTTTCAAGAATAATCTGCGCGATCGCACAAGACTGCGCATGAGTGATCGATAAGTGGATATTCCCTGAGAACGTCTCGGTCCGGACAATCGGTCTGTTTTTCTCATTGGGTAAGATTTCAATGTCTTGAAAGGAAACCGTGGCGCCAATACCTGTACCTAACGCTTTAGCGAACGCTTCTTTTGCTGCGAAGCGTCCCGCTAAAAATTCAATTTGGCGGTGTTCAGACAATTCATAGAAATGAATCCGTTCTTTCTTCGTTAATATTCGGTTAGGAAAGGCTTCTTGGCGATGATACACTTTTTCGATTCGTTCAAGTTCCACTAAATCGATGCCTATTCCATAAATCATCTACACACTCCTTAATTTTTCTCTTTTCTTAATGCATCCACAACAGACAACAGATCTGTTCCGTTGCTTGACTTAAATAAAACAGCATCTCCTGCCTGCGCATTGTTCTCAATGGTTTCAATTAGACGATCTTTAGGCCCTGAGAAATGCTGGACTTTGCTCTCGTCTGCAAGTTTCGCATACAAAGCTTTCATCTCATCCCCATAGAGGTAGATGGCTTTGAATTGATCCAGCTGAATCGCTTCTGCAATGCTTTTGTGGAAGTCTTTGGAAGCCTCTCCCAGTTCTAAAATATCTCCGAGCACGGCAATTTTATCCCCTTCAATGTCAATGCTTGCAAAGTACTTTAAAGCGGCTTTCATTGAAGTAGGGCTCGCATTATAGGCATCGTTCAGCATATCGATGCCATTTTTTCCTTCCAGCCATTCAAGCCGGTTCTTCGTTAACTCCAGCTGTTCTAAGCCTTTTTTCGCTTCCTCCAGGGATACACCCAACTCTTGACCGATCAAAATCGCAATGAGGGCATTTTGTACATTATACTCTCCTGGTATCGGAAGAACAATTTTTTTGCCCGCAACCGTAAACGCGGTCTCTCGGGCGTCCCCTTGGATGTCGTCGGCGTGAATATCCGCTTGGTCGCTGCTGCCGAAGGTTTTATTGCGGATCCTCGCATCAAACTGTGCCGTGATCAGCGGCTCATTTTCTGGCCGGATAAATAAGCCGTTCTCTTTGAGGCCGGCTAAAATGTCCAGCTTTTCTTGCGCAAGTTTCTCGCGGGAACCGAAGGCTTGAATATGGGACTCCCCGATCATAGTGATGGCCGCCACTTCCGGCTGGCCCAGTTTCGACAGCACGGAAATTTCTCCTTGATCGCTCATGCCCATCTCTAAAATAAGCACTTCCGTGTCTTCAGGCATGGATAAAATCGTACGCGGCACGCCTAACTGGTTGTTCTCATTTCCGGGCGTTTTATGTGTTTTAAATTGACGGCTCAGCACCGCCTCCGTCATGTCTTTCGTGGTGGTTTTTCCGTTGCTGCCGGTAATGCCGACTACTCTGGGAGCGACCTTTTCTAAATGCGCTTTTGCAAATTGGTTAAAGGCTTTTTCCGTGTCTTCGACTAGAATCACGGGAAAATCAATCGGCGCTTCAGCTACTGGATCACTCCAGAAAGCAGCGACTGCTCCTTCTTCTATCGCATGCGGCACAAACTCATGCCCATTTCTTGCTGCAATGATCGGAACAAAAAGCGTCCCTTCGGTTGCATCTTGCGAGTTTGTAGCGACATGGGTAATGATGACTTCTTCCGCTGGCGGGTTGAGGATCTTTCCGCCAACAGCTTGGGCAATATCCGATAATGTCCATCTCATCTTCTGCTCTCCTTGCTTCCTATTTATCTTTGTTTTCCGTAGCGTTTCGTACGCTCATCAAAACGGGCCAGACCTAATTGAATCAGCTCTTCAATTAAATCGCCGTAAGATAAACCTGTCTCTTCCCATAGTTTTGGATACATACTGATCGGCGTAAAGCCGGGGAAGGTGTTCACTTCGTTAATATAAATCTCTTCTTCATCCGTTAAGAAGAAGTCGACGCGCGCTAACCCGCTGCCATCAATCGCGATAAAGGCTTTGGACGCAAATTCGCGCAGGCGGACTGAAATGTCTTTTGGAATATTGGCCGGGATTTGTAACGTAACGTCCCCGTCCACATATTTAGATTCATAGTCGTAAAACTGGGATTCTTTAACCAGCGCACCCGCTACTGAAGTATGCACGTCCGCATTGCCCAGGACCGCGATTTCAATTTCGGTTCCGTTAATGCCTTTCTCAATCAGGACGCGGTTATCGTATTCAAAAGCTAAATCGATTCCAGCTTGAAGTTCTTCGCTGCTGTTCACTTCGGAAATTCCGACACTTGAGCCTAAATTGGCCGGTTTTACATACATCGGGAAAGGCAGAGCTTCCGTCACTCGCTCAATCGTTTCTTCCGGACGGGCCGCCCATTCACTTGGTGTGACTGTTTCGTAAGGAACAATGGGAATGCCCGCATCTTGGAACAGAATTTTACTGACAATTTTGTCCATGCCCGCAGCACTTGCTAAGACGCCTGCCCCTACATAAGGCACATTTAGCGTCTCGAATAAACCTTGAACGGTTCCATCTTCCCCATTGGGTCCGTGGAGTACTGGGAAGACGACACTGTCTTCTGTTTTTAATTGCTGGATATCAAATTCTGGTAAATCGGTGTTTCTCAATTCTTGAAGCGTTGGGACGTTCTCTTTGGATTCAATTTTTTGGCCTGCTAGCCAAGTCCCCTCTTGTGTAATAAAAACAGGCTGTACTTGGTAATATTCATAGTAAATTTCTTGCATAATGTGGTAAGCCGAAATAATCGAAATGTCATGCTCGGCACTTTTACCACCATAAATCAGGTAGATATTCATAGCTAACTCTCCTTACACCATATTCTCCATAAATTTTAATTGCCAAAGGTTATTTTATCACATTAAAGCCTTTTAGAATAACAAGAACTTAAAAGACGGCCGCAATTTTACTCAATCATGGTGACCATCGCATTCAAACTATATGCTTTTCCTTCTTCGCGCGCCGAATGCAGGCGGTCATTGCCAAAGGTTTTGGCTTCTTCCACTTCGATCTGATCCGGCTGCAGGCCCGCTTCCAGCAGCAGCTGGTAATTGGCTTGCGCCATATCGAGCAGATACTTTTCACCTTGCGCTTTAAAGTACAACTCCCGGTTTTTCTGGCCGCTGAAGGCTTCATACACTTCCGGGCCGACTTCATAATTTTCTTGGCCGATGGACGGGCCGACATAAGCGACTACATCTTCTATTTTCACTTCATGCGCCTCGACCATTTCCCGAAGGGCCATCTGCGGAATCTTTAAAACAGTGCTCCGCCAGCCTGAATGCACAATCGCCTGTACTTTTGTTTTCGGGTCAAATAAAACGACCGGCGTGCAGTCGGCGAATTTAATCAGCAAAGCGACGTCTTTTTTGTCTGTAAGAAGGCCGTCTGTATCCGAAAACTGGCGCCCAATCACGAAAGGTTCGCCATTTTCCCCATCGCAATACGCGATTCTTTTTCCGTGGACTTGCTTGCCTGAATACAAAGCTTTAGGCTGAATGGCCGCCTGTTGCAACAGCTTTTCGACATCTTCTGCAAGAGCGCCTCCTGCAGTAGCTTGCCGGAAATTATAGGCGGCGCCTCCGATAGCATTGGCCAGGCCATGTTGTTTTAACCATTTTGAATACATCTTCGTTCCTCCTTAAGTTTAGATTATATCACTTTTTTGAGAGGTGTCGATAGAAAGAATTCGCTTTACAAAGAACTTTTCCTTGGGTAAACTAACGCAAACGAAAGAGAGGAGCTTGGGAATGGCCAGAGAAGCGAGTCAAACCGTCCATATGATGGGTACTTCAATTGATTTAATGGTGGTTCATGAAGAGCCGGAGAGCGTTTTGGGTGAAATGGTTGAGCGCCTGAAAATTTATGAGCAGCGCTTTAGCGCCAACGATGCATCTTCTGAATTAGCGGAAGTGAATCGGCAGGCGGGGGGCGGTCCTGTGAAAGTCCATCCAGAACTTTTCCACTTGATTAAGCTCGGCAAAAAACACAGTGTGGCGGCAGACAGTTTATTGAATATCGCGATTGGTCCGCTGGTTCAGACTTGGCGCATCGGCTTTGAGGATGCACGCGTCCCGGCGGAGGAAGAAATTCAAGCCTTACTCGCAGTCACCGATCCGGAAGGTATTCTTTTGGATGCTGAATCCCGGACGGTTTATTTAAATAAAAAAGGGATGCAACTAGACTTGGGTGCTTTGGCGAAAGGCTACATGGCTGACCGCTTGATTGATTACTTAAAAGAAGCGGGTGCCGTATCGGCCTTAATTAATTTGGGCGGAAACTTAGTCACCTATGGCCCTGCTTTGAAGCGGGTCGACCGGCTATGGCGAGTCGGGATACAGCAGCCGGCGGCCGCACGCGGAGAGGCGCAAATCATCTTGAAAGTTCGAGATAAATCCGTTGTCACTTCAGGTATTTATGAACGCAAATTGTCGGCGGACGGGAAAGACTTTCACCATATTTTCGATCCAAAAACAGGCTATCCTTTAGAGACTGAGCTGGCGAGTCTGACCATTGTTTCCGATCTATCCGTCGATGGTGAAATCTGGACCACCCGCTTGTTCGGCTACCCGCCCAGTGACATTATAAAAAAGTTGGACAGGATGGACGGCATCGACGGCCTAGTCTTGACCAAAGAAGGAGCTATTTTGTATTCGAAAGGACTGGCCGATCAGATGGGACCGCCGGCCGAGTGACTCATGGTTTCGTATTTGAAATGAGCAATCGGCAGCCAGTTATTTTTGGTGCGCTTCTCCTTTTCGCAGCCGGCAGTTTAAACGAAGAGGTGCGTTTGTTTATTTCACAACAAATTGTCTGAAATGACAGCTTTTTTAAAAATATCACAACCGGTGGCGGATGATTTCTGATCCGTTTTGGGTTTTCACAGCCGCCAGACCTTAACTGCCTAGAAATAAGAAACCATTCGCTTTCACGAATGGCTGCATCTAAAAAAAAGAGAAGCCCCCTGATGAGGACTTCTCCTTATTTATTGTCTTTAAATTGAGTGGTTATTCGCATATTCTACTGCGATTTGAGCACCGACCCGGGCATTGTTGTAAACGAGGGCAATATTTGTCTCTAAACTGCGTCCTTCTGTTAATTCAACAATCTTAGCTAACAAGAAAGGTGTGCTGTCTTTTCCTTTGATTCCTGCAGCGCGCTCTTCCGCTAAGGCTTGGTCGATGATTGTATTGATTTCTGCGGCTGGAATTTCTTCTTCCTCAGGCACCGGGTTCGCCACTAAGATTCCGCCGTCAAAGCCTAAACTCTTTGACACTTTCATAATGTCAGCGACTTCTTCTGGAGAGTCCACACGCGCGTTTAATTTGTGCTCAGACGTGCTTGAGAAAAATGCCGGCAAGTAGTCCGTTCCGTAACCTAAAACAGGCACGCCTTTTGTTTCCAGGTATTCTAAAGTTCTTGGCAAGTCAAGAATCGCTTTAGCGCCTGCACAAACGACCGTTACAGGAGTTTGAGCCAATTCTTCCAAGTCAGCCGATACATCCATGTGTTCCTCATAGCCGCGGTGAACGCCGCCGATTCCGCCGGTGACAAAGACATTGATTCCTGCCAGGTGCGCGCCGATCATTGTAGTCGCCACAGTAGTCGCTCCGATTTTTCCGCTGGCTAAGATCTGCGCCATATCCCGGCGTGACACTTTCGCCACATCTTCAGCAGTGGCTAATAGTTTCAGCTGGTCTGCGTCTAAACCGACTTGGATTTTTCCACCAATAATCGCGATGGTTGCCGGTACAGCTCCATGGTCGCGGATAATTTGTTCGGTACGGTTTGCCATTTCTACGTTCTGCGGATAAGGCATTCCGTGTGAAATGATCGTTGATTCTAAAGCGACGACTGGTTTGCCTTCTGCAAGTGCCTCTTTTACCTCTGGGTTGATTGAAACGTATGCTTTCATTATTTTTTCTCCTTTATAATAAGTTAGTTTTCTGTTCTTTTAATTTCTCTTCATTCAAATCGGTGCGGACAGTCGTTTTCGACTGAATCGTATAGTAAGAGTTGGTCATGCCAAATTCAATAGCTTCCACCGGGTCGAAAGCGTTGAGATGTCCGTAGACAATCCCGGCTGCATAGGCATCCCCCGCTCCCGTCACATCGACCACCTGATCGACGACAGGCGGGGTGAAGAGATGGCGTCTGCCGTCTTGATTGCCATACAGACTGGTGTCTGAACCGCGGGTGATCACCACATTCTTCACACCCGCTTCAAGCCAGCGATCAACAAGCTGCTCGAATTCCTCTTCGGTTTCCGCTTTGGTCTCAAAGAACGTTTCCGATTCATCTTGGTTTACGATCATCCACGTCACACTATCTAAGTCTTTAGGGAGTCGATTCATTTTCGGACCGCTCACGGGGATCACAAAGACTTCTACCTCAAATTGCCGGGCAATCGATAAAATATACTCCACAGCTTCATAAGGCAAGTTGAGATCGATAATGATAAGTTCTGCTTCTTTGAGTAAACTAAAATAACTGCTGATCCAATCTAAATCCATTTCTTCATATACCAGCATATCCGCCACTGCCATCTGCATTTCTCCCGTCTCATCAAGGATGGCGTTATAAGTGCCCGTGGCAAAACCGGTCTTTTGCACAACATTTTGCATATTAACGTATGGTTCCGTTTCTTTTTTAATGAAATGAAAATCTTGGTCTTGTCCGGCCAATGAAATCAGGCTGACATCCAACTGAAGACGTCCCAGATTCTCAGCAATGTTTCGGGCCACCCCGCCCACACTGACACTGGATGTGGCTGGATTGCTTGTATGAAGAACCATCTCATCCAGCAAATAATATTTCCGGTCGACATTCATGCCGCCGATACAGTAGATGCCGGTCGACTCATTGACCACGTAAGCCCGTCCCAGCAGATACTTCTTTGCTGTCAGTGAAGAGATTGTGGCCGCTACCGTAGAGCGTGAAATCCCCAGAATTTCTGCCATCGTGTTTTGAGTGACATAAGGGTTTTCTCTGATGTACTCCAAAATCTGCCTTTCTGTTTGATTTAGCAATATAAATCCACCTGCTTTCTGCTTCTGAACTTTTGTTATTTTTTTAACACTTGTTTGATTTCGCTCCAAATATACCACCCACCCGTTCAAATCTCAAGACTTATGGAAAATATTTTCGTTTATTTTCCCAAACTTGATCTGGATCAATTTTTTTATGCCAAACTTTGGTATAGTGGTCAAGGAACAAAACGTTGAACTTCTTTATTCCAATTTGTGAAAAAAGTACTTAAAAATAGATAGCGAGGAATTCTTGTATGAAAAAATTGATCGGTCTAGTCGGTACGAACTCGGACAACTCAACGAACCGCCGACTTTTACAGTATATGCAAAAACAGTTTAGCCCAATAGCTGAAATCGAACTCATGGAAATTAAAGATCTGCCGCTCTTCGACAAGCCGGCCGATTATACCGTGCTGCCGCAGATCCAAAAAATGGCGGATAAAATTGAAGCAGCGGACGGGGTTGTCGTGGCTACCCCAGAATATGACCATTCTCCTACTGCCGCATTAAACAATGCGCTGGCCTGGCTTTCTTATAAAGTCTATCCATTTGTAGACAAACCTGTCATGATCGTTGGCGCTTCTTATGGCACTCTTGGATCTTCACGAGCCCAAATGCAGCTTTTACAGATTCTCGATGCACCTGAACTCAAAGCCCGTACCATGCCAAGCTCTGAATTTCTTCTCGGACATTCTCTCCAAGCTTTTGACGAAGCCGGCGATTTGATTGCAGAAGAGAAAAGAGAAGAACTGGAAGCGATTTTCACGGATTTCCTGGAATTCATTGATATTGTCAAACAGCTGCCGAATGCGCGTAAAGTGAACAAAGAAACCGCTGAAAAATTTATTTGGGATAACATTTAACGAAAGGACAGTCAAAATATGAAATTAGTTGGAATCGTCGGTTCAAACAATCAAACCTCTTATAACCGCTTATTGCTGCAAAACATTCAAAAACATTTCTCTGATTTATTTGAACTGGAATTACTAGAGATTGATCAAGTGCCCTTATTTAATCAAAGCGAGGACCAAACAGACAGTGAGCCGATTCAATACTTAAACCGCAAGATTACAGAAGCAGATGGGGTGATTATCTCGACACCCGAACATAACCGTACTGTGCCTCCCGCTTTAAAAAGCGTGCTGGAATGGTTATCTTTTAATCTTCACCCTTTTGAGGACAAACCGGTTTTAATTGTAGGAGCCTCTTACTTTGACCAAGGAACTTCCCGCTCCCAATTACACCTTAAACAAATCATGGAGTCGCCAGGCGTTGGCGCTTATGTTTTCCCTGGCAATGAATTTTTGCTTGGGGATGCGAGAGAGGCCTTCGATAAAACAGGTGCATTAGCGAATCCGGCCACCGTTGAATTTTTAAGAGGTGTCCTGGAAAAATTTGCCCGCTATGTCCGTATTATCAACCGCGTGGACGAGCCGGCACCGACGCCAGCCCCTAAAGAAGATTTAACAGCTTCTGGTTCTATTGCGACAACGATTGATGTAGACAAAGAAGCCGACGATTGGGTCGAACAAGCCGCTGAAAAAGTAAAAGCTGTTTCAGGTGATACGTATGTCGAATTAAACCGGGGAATCTTAACAGTCGACCAGCTCAATTACTTCTTGAATTCCATGCCGGCGGAATTAACGTATGCTGACAGCAACAACCAATTCCTTTACTACAATTACCATTTAGAAGAAGAGGAAATGCTGGCTTCCCGTCATCCAAGACAAGTGGGGAACCCTCTGGCAAAATGCCACCCTGCTGCTGCACACAATAATGTCGCTTGGGTCATCAGCCAATTGCGCTCCGGTGAAAAAGATGTGTTCCGCGTGCCTGTACCAACACACGGCCCGGATAAATATGTGGTGCACACTTATCAGAGAGTGGAAGATGAAGAAGGAAACTATGTCGGCATCAATGAATACGTTCAAGACTTGAAACCGATGATTGACTGGTACTTAGAACAAACCGGTCAGGAATTAGTCGGCAGCCAAGTAGACGGTGTTTCCAGCGCAACAAAGAATGAAGAGGACGAACCGGCTACTGATGCGGTATCCGGCGCAACTCAAAACAGTTAATTCAAAAGCAAACAAAACTTGTCTCCCATAACAGTTAAGACAGCCATCCGCTCCGGCGAATGGCTGTTTTTTATTGGCTGAATCCTGTTTTTATCTATTCTTCTCGAACCGCAAAGAAATACGGACGACCGCCTAAGCCACCATTTGGCCAGCTGACCTCTAGTTTTTCCCATACTTCCTCTCCTGTTTCCAATCGGTAAATTCCAAAATTATTTAACGCATAAAAAGCGTCCACGTTCTTTGGATCATTGGCTAAATGATGGGTGTAAGCATCCGCCCGCGGCAAACCGCCGGCTAATTCTGTCCAAGGCTCATCGCCGATTTTTTGGTAAATGGCTGAGTACCGCGGGCTGCGGTGAGCCTGCGCGGCATTTTTCGAAGCAGAAACTAGACGGTAATCGGGATGGTTTGGATGTAAAATCATATTGTATAAGTAAGGATGCTCTTCTAGTCCTTCACTCATATAACGCCAGGACTGGCCGCCGTCATGGCTCTCCGCATAGGCTTTGTGCGGATTAGAAGACCCGTCCCCATTAGCGGCATACAAGCGCGCCGGTGCATCGGGATGTTTCAGTAAAGTATGGGTATCAATAGGGCCCTCTTCGATGCGGTCATTCCATGTTTTTCCATGGTTATTTGTATAAATCACTGCCCCCGCCTCAATGGAAACCCCGATGAAATCTTTATCCTCGATGCCGGGAGCAATCCAGCGCACATAATGCGTTTCAGGCCTAGGCGGGAAAGACCAGTGCCTTTTTGAAGGCAGTTCTTGCACACCTTTATATTCTGCCCAGCTTTTTCCGTAATCCACTGAGTAAAACAAATGGCTGGGTTCGGTGCCGGCAATCACAACGGCTCTCTTTTGCACGCGCCTGCTTGGATGGACAGCCACAGCTGTCACTTTTGAATGAGATATTCCCTTGTCAGCCCGCGCCCACGTCTCGCCGCCGTCTTCGCTTTTATATAAGCCATGATCTGTGGCTATATAGATTCGTTTCTTATCTTGCGGGTCAAAGGCGATTTGATTGGCTTTTTGACCTTCTAATACGGATGTGAATGTATAGGAGCTGTCTATTTTACGGATAATCCATACTTTATCTTTTAAACCAATATAAAACTTTTCCATCTTCTCGCCTCCTCATTTCTTTGATTATGCCAGTAAATAGAAGAAGCCACCAAGAGATTTGTTTAATTCTTTCCATGTTTATGCTAGAATGAAAGAACTCATTAACGAGAAAAACGAATAAAATTCTTTGAATAATTAAGGAGGAAATCCATATAAAATGGATAGCAGCCAGATAAATAGTATACTTATCTTTGCAGTCTGTGTGGCTCTTTCAGCTTTCTTTTCATCTTCTGAAACAGCTTATACATCTGTGAGCCGAATACGTTTAAAGCAAGCAGTGGATGATGGCGATCGCCAAGCTAAAAAAGCACTCGATTTACAAGGAAATTTCGAATCTTTGCTTTCCACTATCCTGATTGGAAATAACTTAGTCAATATCGCTGCTTCATCAATCGCGACTTTATTTTTCATCCAACTCTTTCCAACTTACGGCGCAACCATTGCGACGATTGCAACAACGGTTATTTTACTCTTGTTTGGGGAAATTACACCTAAACTCATCGCCAAGGTCTATTCAGAAGGCGTAGCTAAACGGTTTGCCTCACCAATCAATTTCCTGAGGAAACTTTTCATGCCGTTTGTTTGGATTGCCGGCCAGTGGCAGAAATTTGTTAGTCGAATTATTCCTATGAGAGCCGATGAATGGATCAGTGAAGAGGAATTGCTTTCTATTGTAGACGAAGCCAGACTCGGCGGGAGTATTGAGAAGGAAGAACATCAATTGGTCAAAGCAGCGATTGAGTTTGATGATATGGACATCTCAGCGATTTTAACCCCGCGTGTGGATGTGATCGGCTTTGATATCAATGACACGGATGAAGATATTCAAGCGTTATATGTCAGCTCCCCTTTTACTCGAATGGTCGTCTACGACGAGGATGTCGATAATGTGGTCGGGACCCTTCATGTAAAAGATTTTTTCAGATATTTAGATGCCAAACAAAACGGCATTCGTAAATACAGCTCCATCCACGATTTACTGACAAAGCCACTTTTTGTTCCGCCGACGATTACATTATCTAACCTGCTGTCTTCTATGCAGGAGGCCCACACCCATATTGCAATTGTTGTGGATGAATTCGGCGGAATGATCGGTATTGCAACAATGGAAGATGTGCTCGAAGAGCTTGTCGGTGAAATTTGGGATGAATCCGATATTGTCCGCTCGGATATTCGAAAATTAAGACAGCCGGATACTTACCTGATTCAAGGAACGTATTCTCTCGAAAAACTTTTCGAGCTTTTTGATCTGAAAGATGAAGAAGAATGGCTGTCAAGCACGGTCAGCGGCTTTATTATTGAACAGTTTGACTATATTCCTGAAAATAATGAGGTCTTATATTATAAGGATTTAAAAATTACTATTGTCAATGCCGTTAAACAGCGGGTCAATGAAGTAGTTGTACAAAAATTGCCACCCGAGGAAACCGATGCAGTGAATGATTCAGAAGAAGCTTAGTCTGTCAGAGGAAACGTATGAACATCCTAGGAGGAAAAAACATGCCAAAGAAAGAAGACAAAGCAGGCCGAACATTTGTTGTGGGATCGCTGTTAGCTTTTTTATTCAGCAATCTTCTTTTGCTCGTCTACGGCACGCTAAAAACATTATCAAAAAAGAAAAAAGACTAGCTTTCACCAAAAATACCCTTTCGCTGCTCTGGCGAAGGGGTATTTTTACTTTCCAGAGTATGTTTTCTCAACGCCAGTCTTTTTTGCGCAGATAACTGGTGCGGCACAGCAAACTTCCCCCTGCATCATGTACTAAAACAAAGTAGCCCCTAAGCCTTTCTTCAATCCTTTTAAAGGCATCCGTTCGGCCTAAGCCTTTTAGAAAAGCTTCATAAATTGCTTGGCCAACCAGATTAAATTTGGCTAACGGCCCCAACTCCAAGTCAAAAATATCTTTCTCAAGGAGGACGTCTGTCAGAAACTGTGTCTGGGTCTTCCGGTATTCGCCTTCTATAAAAATCATCGGTGCTTCACCTTCAAATGCCCGAAGTAAACTGTAATCACTGGACACTCGACGAATAGGTACTTTGTTTTCAAATTGTAAAAGCTCATAGAGTAAGACACTGATTTTTTTATTGGTTTGTCGAGACAAGACATATAAAAGTTCATCTGGGTATTCCAGCACATCCCATGACGCGATTTCTTTCACTGAGTAGCCGGTCCGTTCAGCTACCCTTTTCACTGAAAGGCCTTTTGGTTTCAAGTAATCCCCTAATAACATCGCAGCCCCTCCTAACCGCTGTTCTCTTGCCTCTATCATACACTACCGCTTTTTATTGTTTAAGCGTTGTCACTTGCATCCTGACGCTTTTTATTGAATCATTTTCCGCGAGAGGTTATGGCTAAATGAAATAAAAAGAAGGGCTTCCGCAACTTTATTTCTTTTTTCCTAAAGAATCCAATATACTTAGAGTAAACGAGACGATTCAAAAGAGTGACGGTTGATGATTCGAAAGTTTAAAAAAGAAGAAATCTACCTTCTTTATCCTTTACGGATTGTTAGCTTTCAATATACTTTGTCATTTAATATTTTTCTGATATTTCAGCAAAATTATGCTATACTTGGTCCCGAAAAACTACAGAAAAGGTGAAACCATGATCCGAAAAGTGCGAGAAAACGAAATCCCGTTACTTTATCCCTTTGTCTACCGAATATTGTCTGATATGGAGCTGCCTGTTTTAGATGAGATTGACAGTGAAACACTTGAAAAAATTGTTGTCGAAGCGATGCATAGCCCCCATTACCGATACGGATATGAGCATGCTTATGTCTGCGAACGCAAAGGAGAAATAGCTGGCGTTCTTTTTGGGTATGCAGGTGAGTTGGAGCCGCTGATTGACGGCCCGCTTCGCGCGGCCATGTTAAACCATGGCTACGCCATGCCGTATGACTCCGCTGAACCCGAGACACTTCCAGGCCAATGGTATATCGACACATTAGTGACCCACCCCGATTACCGGCGTCAGGGAGTGGCTTTCGAATTGATGGAATATGCGGAAGAAGTTGCGAGAGAAGCCGGTTTTGACACGATTGCCCTGAATTGCGATATGACCAATGAAGCCGCGTACAATCTTTACTTTAAAGCAGGTTACCTTACTAAAACGAGAATCGTACTGTCTGGCCATGTCTATTGGCATATGACGAAAAAAATATAAAAAACAGAATCGGTTGGACCTGCTGCGCCCTTACGCCGCAGGTCTTTTCCCTTCTTCAGATGGCTTTATTCGCTAATGAAAACACCTATATTCTCAATTCAGCAGCCAACTTTCATCGAGTGTATTTCCGCTCCGGCGGTAAGCCTTCCCATGCTCATCGATACAAGCGTGCCATTCTTTGCATAATTCATGCGGAATTCCTTCAGTGAGGTGGTTAAATGCCTTATGCATATGCGCATAATTCGTATATGGACCAAAGCCCAAACGGTTGAACAGGCGGATGGCGTAGGCATCCGCAATAAAGGCATTGCGCTCAAAAATATAAAGGAGCATTGCATCCGCTGTTTCAGGACCGACCCCTCGGATGGTTAGTAACTCACGACGGAGTTCCCAAGTCGGCCAGTCTTTGAATGCCTCCAGCGTTGCGCCATGGTTCGCATACCACTGCATCAATTCTTTAATGTTGCGGCTTTTTTGCCGGTAGAAGCCGGCTGGCCGAATCAATTTGCGTAGTTCTTCTATTTCCATTTCTAATAAGGCTTCTACAGATAAATACGGTTCTAGATTCTCAAGCGCTTTTTCCATATTTTCTGAAGTCGTTTGCTGAATTAAAATCGTTGAGA
>CAZKSU010000009.1:0-22260 GCA_964555455.1 uncultured Carnobacteriaceae bacterium | reverse complement strand
GGGAATTCTCCTTTCTAAGTAACTCAATATGTTTATCCACATAAGGACGGACTTCTAGATGATCATGGGTCACCATTAAGATGGCTTTATTGTGAACAGCCGTATTGTGTTTAAGTAATTTGTAAAATTCTTCGCGGGATTCTGAATCCATGCCTGTTGTAGGCTCATCCAAAACAAACAAATCAGGGTCCATCGCAAAAACGCGCGCCAGCGAAATCCGCTGCTTTTGTCCCCCGCTGAGTTCGCCGATTTTTTTATGGCGCATCTCCCACATACCCACCGAATCTAAAGCTCGCTTCACATGCTGTCTGTCCTTATCGGTTAATTTCTTAAACCAGCGACCTTTGGGGTAACGGCCGGATTCAACCAATTCTAAGACGGTGCTGGGAAAGCCTGTATTAAAAGACGCGACTTGCTGCGGCACATAGCCGACAGAAAGTTTCATCCCTTTAGCATTTTTTTTGGCGCGTCTGACTTCTCCAGTGGTGGGGTTTAGTAATCCTAAGATATTACGCAGCAAAGTCGTTTTTGCTGCCCCATTTTCACCAGTCAGCATCACGAATTCTCCAGGGTCTACAGTAAACGTAATACCGGTCAAAACAGGTTCATCATCATAGTTAAAAGATAAATCTTTCACTTCAATATAAGGTTCTGTTTGCAAAGTTCGCCCTCTCTTTCTTTCCTACTTTACGGATAAGCTTAATTGTGCTAAATTAGCATACATCGCTTCCAGATATAAATTACCGTTATTGGCTGTATTCAACGAAGCTGGAGCATTTTCTAAATCATACAATACCGCTATTTCTGTGTCTGTCTCATTGGCTACTGTTTCAGCAATAGCCGAGTTTTCGCCGCTTTGGTAATAAATCACTGGCACTTCTTGAGTCTTCACAAACTCTATCACCTCTACCAACTGTCTGGGGCTTGGCTCAACTTCTGTCGTCAGGCCGCCCACCGCTATTTGGTGCAGATCATAACGGTTTGCTAAATGGCCAAAGGCTTCATGCTGCACCACAAACTCTCTATGTTCGGCCTCCCCCAAAGCTGCTCGATAAGCTTCATCAAGTCTGTTCAGTGCTTGCTGAAAGACTGCTTCGTTTTCGCGGTATATTCCCTCTCCCGCTGCATCTGCATCGGCAAGAGCTTCTGTGATTAGAGTAAGTTGTTCAGATACAGCAATGGGATCGAGCCAAAAATGCGGATCTGAGCCCCCATGGTCATGGCCGTGAGCCTCTTCATATTCGTGCTCCATTTCTTCAGCCACTGACAAGTCTAAACCCTCCGCTAATTTGACGATCCGAAGCTCTTCATTTTCCACCACATCAAGTAAGCGGTCCACCCAGAACTCCATAACATCACTGCTATAAACGAACACGTCGGCTTCATTCACGGCAGCCACAGCTTGGGCGCTTGGCTCATAATGATGGGCATCTTCGTTCTCTGCGACCATTAAAGAAACATCTGCCTGGTCGCCTGCAATTTCCTTCGTGATTTCATACACAGGGAAAATCGAGGTGACCACTTGAATTTGATTCTTTTCAGGCATTCCTTCTAATGACCCATTGTTCGTCTCCTGCGCACTGCAGGCGATTAAAAAAATGAAGGTTGTAAATAACAAGCTTAAAGTATACACTATTCTTCTCAAGACACTAGCCTCTTTTCGTTCTTACTTTCTGATAACCTTCTAAATCGTAATGATTCCGATTTAGATTTTAACTGGAATGCCTAAAGGTGTCAATCTTTATTCGCATGAAACTTTCTTCATGTTTTAAAGCAAGCCATTCGAACCTGTAAACATTGATCAGCCATTGGTTTTCAAAAATGCCATAAAAAAAGAAGATGCCCATACAGACTCTCGGCATCTTCGGAATATTTATTCAGTTTTTTAAAACTACTCAACTTCCTGCAACTCTTCAGTTTCTTCATCTTCAGACTTTTCCACATTCGGAAAATCGACCTGAATGGTGTCTGTTAATACATCTGCATAACTGTAGGACACACGGTCGTATAAATCTTCGCCTTCATTCTCTAACTCCACCACAAAAACTGCTGGGTACGTGTCAGAAAGCTCCCCTTCATGGGTGACCGTTCGGCTTCGTCCCATTTCAACTGTAACGACAATATCCTCGCCAACCAACTCAGTAAATCTATCTTTGATACTATTGATAGTTGCTGTCATTATCGACACTCCTTATATATCCCGCTAAGTATACCATATATTTCATTAAAAGTAAATGAACGGGAGACAGGTGGTGATGAGCGTCTTTTAATTTAGGTCATTTAGCCCTAGATCAGACATCGCATCCGCTAACCGGCCAAACTCTTGAATCGTGAGGCTTTCCCCTCTTCGGGAAGGTTCTATGCCTGATTGCTCAAAGGCTTCTCTCAGGCGTTCTTCCTTTTCTTTGTCGCCTAAGGATTTTCTGAGATTATTCCAAATGGTTTTGCGTCTCTGCTGAAAAGAAGCGCGCACCACCGTCATAAACAGATTTTCGTTTTCTACTTGTACGGCCGGCTCTTCGCGCACATCTAAACGGATCACCGCGGATTCCACATTCGGCTGTGGCATAAACACCGTTTTAGGAACCGTAAAAGCAATCTCAACTTCGGTGTAATACTGCAAGGCAATCGACAAAGAACCGTAAGCTTTCGTACTTGGCTTCGCTTCTAGACGATTCGCTACTTCTTTTTGCATCATCAGCACCATTGTTTCAACAGGCAGATTACTTTCAAGCAACGCCATAATAATTGGTGTGGTGATGTAATAAGGAAGATTTGCGATGACTACAAGACGAGAGGTGTCAGTTAAATACTCTGCAGTAAATTGCTCAAAGTCCACTTGTAAAATGTCTTGATGAAACACTTGAATATTCTCATAAGGCGATAACGTATCCTCCAACACTGGAAGCAAGCGGTCATCAATTTCAAAAGCAAACACTTCTTTGGCCGCTTTTGCGATCTGTTCGGTCAAAGCCCCGATTCCTGGCCCAATCTCAATCACAGTCGTTTCTTTATCGACTTCCCCTGCATCCACAATGTTCCGTAAAATATTCGTATCAATAATAAAATTTTGCCCCAGGCTCTTTTTCGCACTCAAGTCATATTTAGTTAAAATTTCGCGTGTACGAGTGGGTGTGGCAATGTCTACATGATTATTCATCGAAACCCTCCTTTTTCATTTGATTCATTGTTTCTTCAACTTCCTCTTCCGTAATACCGAACATCGTCAAGCGTTTTTGAAGCTGTTTGCTGTTCGTATAGCCAATCCGCAACTCTTCGCCTAAGCGGATGCGCCGCTGCTTGGAAGCTTTCCCGCCCGTTAAGCCCATGTCTCGAAGAAACTTCGCCGAAACAGTCGCTTTGTCTTCTTCGGACACACTGTACAGGCCCTTCAGCGCTTCGCGAATGGTTTCAATCGACGCATGTTCAATACCAAGCGACCCTTTGTATTTAGGGACTCCTTCATTTGTGGTAATAAAAGCATGCTTCACTCCGGGGACTTTTCTGGCAATCTCTTTTCGAATGGTCTCACCAGGGTAATCGGGATCAGTAAAGACAATGACACCCTTTGTTTCTTGGGCATGCGCAATCAGCTCAAGAGTTTCCGGTTCAAGTGCTAGCCCTTGCGTCTCAATCGTATCGGCATCTACGGCTAATTTAATTTTTTTGGTGTCGCTTTTTCCTTCGACGACAATGACTTCTTTTATTTTTGGTTTCATTTTACTCTTCCATCAATCTAAAAAGGCGTTTAGCATTCTCGGTCGTAATTTCTGCAATTTCTTCATAACTCATCCCGCGCAGTTCAGCAAGTTTTTTAGCAACAAAGCGGACATAGCTTGGCTCATTGCGTTTGCCCCGATTCGGCTCCGGGCTCAGATAGGGAGCGTCCGTTTCGATCAACAATTTATCCAAAGGAACGAGCTTGGCGCTTTCTTTCACTTTAGGCGCATTTTTAAACGTCAGCACTCCGCTAAAGGAAATGTGCATGCCTAAATCTAGAAAACGGGCCAGCCATTCTTGGTCTAAATTAAAACTGTGCATAATTCCGCCCGTATCTCCCACCTTCTCTTCTTTGAGGACTTGGTAGACATCTTCAGTACTGTCACGGTTATGGACTGTAATCGGCAGATCTAATTCTTTTGCGACGCGGATCTGACGGCGAAAGGCTTCTTTCTGCACCTCTTTGGGGTCTTCCATCCAATGATAGTCGAGACCCATTTCACCCATGGCGATGATATCTTCGGTCTGCAGGAGATGGACTAATTTCTCTTCCACTTCATCATTATAGCTGCCTGCCGCTGTGGGATGCCAGCCGATAATCGGGTAAATGTTTTCATAATTTCTGCTGAGCTCTAAAGCTTTTGTAATGGTTTCTTCATCAAAACCCACTACAGCAATGTCAGAAACCTCATGAGCGCTCGCACGCTTGATGACTTCATCTACATCTTCTGAAAATTGTTTGACATTCAAATGGGCGTGTGTATCAAATAGCATACTGTCATTCCTTTTTTAATCGATAATAAAAAGGGCAAGAATCTCTCGCCCTTTTTTGTCTTCAATTCATTAGCCAACAAGAGAACCGTTCGGCATACCTTCTGGTGCTTCTAGAAGTTTCAAGTTTCCATCCGCATCTTCAGCCGATAAGATCATTCCCTGACTAATTTCACCGCGCATCTTCATCGCTTTTAAGTTGGCTACAATAATGACTTTTTTACCAATCAGTTCTTCTGGATTTGGATAGAATTCAGCCACTCCTGAAACAATCTGTCGGTCGCCACCTTCATCCGCTGCGTCCAAACGGAATTTCAGCAATTTATCTGCATTTTCAACTTTTGCGCAATCCATAACTTCCGCCACTTTTAACTCCACAGCATCAAAGTCCGGGAAAGTCACTTGGTCTTCTTTGGCTGAAGTCAGTTTTGTTTCTTCAGGATCCCAAGCTTTGCTTTCGTCTTCTTCAGCAATTGGCGTCATGTGCTCTTGGATAATCGCTGTTTCCTCTTCAACATCTAGTCTTGGGAAAATAGGCTCTCCTTTTTCAATGACTGTTAGCCCTTCCGGAAGATTTCCGAAAGCCGCTTGCTCAAAGCTCATGTCTGTTTCAAAGTCTAATCCTAATTGGCTGGCCATTTTTTCAGGCGTTTCCACTAAGAAAGGACGTAATAGCGTCCCGATAATACGCAGACTTTCCACTAAATGAGCCATAACATTTGAGAGCTCTTCTGTTTGTTCTTCTTTTGCAAGAACCCATGGCGCTGTTTCATCGATATATTTGTTTGTACGTGAAATCAGCTTCCATACATCTTGTAAAACGACGTTAAATTGTAGATGCTCGAGCGAAGTATTGTATTTTTCAATCGTTTCAGCAGCTAGAGCTTCCAACTCTCGGTCAAAATCCGTCTGAGCTTCCGGCAAGGTTGGCACATTGCCACCGAAATACTTATTAATCATCGCAATAGTACGGTTCAGCAAGTTTCCTAAATCATTGGATAAATCGGTGTTTGTTCGAACCACATAGTCTTCTGGTGTAAAGACACCGTCTGAACCAAACGGGATTTCACGCATGAGATAATAACGCAGACTGTCCAAACCATAACGGTCTACTAAGAAATCTGGGTAGATCACATTTCCTTTGGATTTCGACATCTTACCGTCTTTCATCAGCAGCCAACCATGGCCGAAAACTTGTTTAGGCAGCGGCAAGTCGAGAGCCATAAGTAAGATTGGCCAATAGATGGTATGGAAACGGACAATCTCTTTCCCGACCATGTGCACGTTAGCCGGCCAGAATTTCTGGAACAGATCCGGCTGTTTGTCAAAGCCGCCTAAATCGGGATCGTATCCTAAAGCAGTAATATAGTTTGTCAAGGCATCAATCCATACATAAACCACGTGTTTAGGATTGGAAGGGACTTTCACTCCCCAGTCAAAAGTGGTACGAGAAACAGCTAAGTCCTCTAAACCTGGTTTAATGAAATTATTGACCATCTCATTTTTACGAGACTCCGGCTGAATGAAGTCTGCGTGTTCTTCATAATACGCTAGAAGTCGGTCTGCATATTTACTCATTTTAAAGAAATAAGACTCTTCGCTTACCCACTCCACATCGTGGCCGCTTGGAGCTTTCCCGCCGATGACTTTGCCCTCTTCGTCACGGTAAACTTCTTCTAATTGAGATTCAGTGAAAAACTCTTCATCTGACACAGAATACCAGCCTGAGTACTCATCTAAGTAAATATCGCCTTGTTCAAGCAATTTTTCAAAAATCTTGCCAACGACATCTTTATGCTGATCATCTGTTGTGCGAATAAAGGCGTCATTTGAGATCTTCAGTTTTTTCCAAAGTTCTTTAATATCTGCGACTTGGTCATCGACAAACTGCTGAGGAGATTTACCTTCCTCTTCTGCTCTGTCTTGGATTTTTTGACCATGTTCATCTGTTCCTGTTAAGTAAAAAACATCATACCCTTGCAATCTTTTATAACGCGCAAGGATATCACAAGCGATTGTTGTATAGGCACTCCCGATGTGTAGTTTTCCACTTGGATAATAAATTGGCGTTGTTATATAATAACTCTTATTTTCTGACACGAAACCAATCCTTTTCTTATATTCATAATCTGTCAAATACGTGTATGATTATAGCACAAAAATTCTTAGCATTATAGCTAAGAATCCATGTGTGTCTTGTTTTCTTTTTTTCTTCCGCTAAATGAACGTCAGCTGCTGATTTTTTTAAAAAAAGAAGGGATAATCTCCACCGTTTTGTCAGACATTCCCTCCTGTGCAAAAGTTGCTTATCTCCTTTAAAAAAGCAGTGTCAGTGCATCCCGCTGATTCACTGACACTGCTCTCTTTATTGGTTTATCTATTCCGTCTATAACGGCTGAATGGTTGATAACAGCTGTTGATCTAAAACAGACCAACAATCTTCCCATCATCTGTCAGATCCATCTTCATAGCGGCCGGTTGTTTGGGCAGTCCCGGCATAGTCATGATGTCCCCTGTAAGCGCGACAATAAAGCCGGCCCCAATCGAAGCAGATAATTCACGGATGGTAATAGTAAAGCCTTCCGGTCTGCCTGTCTTCTTTGGGTCATCAGAAAGTGAGTATTGGGTTTTGGCCATAGAAATTGGTAAATTGCCCCAACCTTGCTTTTCAAAAAAGGCTGCTTGTTTTTTAGCTTTAGGCGTCAATACGATATCAGCTGCTCCATAAACTCTTTGGGCAATGTGCCGTATCTTATCTTCAAGGGGTTCTTCCACATCATAAGTATGCTTAAAAGATTTTGCCGAAGAAGCTTTTTCAACAACCTTTTCAGCGAGATCAATACCTCCTTCGCCACCTTTTGCAAAAACATCAGCGATGGCTACGTCCACTTTGCGTTCTTCACACCATTTTTTAAGCAAGGCCACTTCTCTTTCCGTGTCCGTGCCGAATTTATTAATGGCCACGACAAAAGGCAGACCAAAGGATTGAATAATCTCTATGTGTTTTTCTAAGTTCTCCATACCTGCCTCTAAAGCTTCCAAATTTTCTTCTGTCAACAACTGACTGGATTGCCCGCCATGTCTTTTGAGGGCGCGGATAGTCGCTACAATAACAACAGCATCTGGCTCAAACTCACCGATACGCGCTTTGATGTTTAGAAACTTTTCAGCCCCTAAATCCGCCCCGAAGCCGGCTTCTGTTACCACATAATCGCCTAATTTAGAAGCTGCTCTAGTTGCAATCAGGCTGTTACAGCCGTGCGCGATATTCGCAAAAGGACCACAGTGAATAATCGCGGGTGTATTTTCTGTCGTTTGCACAAGATTGGGCTTAATCGCATCTTTTAATATGAGCGCTAACGCTCCTTCAACTTCTAAATCTCTCGCGTAGACAGGTTCCTCATCATAGGTGTAACCAACCACTATTTTAGCTAAACGTTCCTTTAAATCTTTTTGATTCCGAGCCAGAGCGAGGATGGCCATAATTTCTGAAGCTACCGAGATGTTAAAGCCATCTTCGCGCGGCACTCCGTTCGTTGGGCCGCCTAAACCAACGACAATATTTCGGAGGGCGCGGTCGTTCATGTCCACTACCCGTTTCCATTCAATCCGCCGAGGATCTATATTTAAAGCATTTCCTTGTTGAAGGTGATTGTCGATAATAGCAGACAGAAGATTATTCGCACTTGTGATGGCATGGAAATCACCCGTGAAATGCAAGTTAATATCTTCCATAGGCAGCACTTGAGAATAACCTCCGCCAGCTGCTCCTCCTTTGATTCCCATAACAGGTCCGAGAGCCGGTTCCCTTAAAGCAATAACTGCTTTTTCACCAATCTGATTGAGCGCTTGTCCAAGACCCACCGTAACCGTCGATTTTCCTTCCCCTGCTGTTGTTGGATTAATGGAGGTAACTAAGATGGTTTTCCCCGCAGGCTTATTTTCGAGTTTCTCAAGCAGTTCTTCAGACAATTTCGCTTTATTATGGCCATAAGGTTCCCATTCTTCTGGGGAAAGTCCCAAATTCTCAGCAATCTCACTAATCGGTTTTAGTTTTGTCCTTTGAGCAATTTCAATATCATTCAACATGAAAGAATACCCCTCTCTTGACTATCCCAAATATTACCTTTTTCAAAACTCCTCTTGTCGACGCAGAAAAATGCGCTACAGTTAATAATTACGAGAATGCTCCCTCTCACTTGTACAAATGATTGAGGGAGCATACTCACAATAAAAGATTATACGTTCTTCTTTTTAATTCGCACTCTTGGATTCGACAAACTTGTCGCTTGTAAGAGTCGCCTCAACGTCGCCGATTCTTACCGTGTCGCCAATTTCCGCTTTCGCATTGTCGATCACCGCAAAGCCGATATTTTTGCCGACAGTGTAACCGTAAGTATAGTTGGTGACATGCCCGACAACTTCGCCGTCTTTGGTGATGTCCGCTTCCAGGTCCACTTCTGCTTCGTCGTCTTCAACCGTAAAGCCGATCAGGCTTCTTTTCGGTCCGTTTTCTTTGGAAGAAGTGATGGCTTCTTTTCCGACAAAGTCGCTGTCCCAGTCCACGGACCAGCCGAGTCCTGCTTCATAGGGATCCAGATTTTGATAATCGCGCATAATCTTTAAGCCCATTTCAGTCGGCAGGCTCGTCAAGAAGACGTCGGTTTCGATTTTCTGAATGTCAAATTCAGCGCCTGCTTCTTCCAGCTTCGCTTCAATGGTCTCCGCCTGTTCCGGCGCAAAGTACAGCTCAAAACCGAGCTCCCCGGTAAAGCCGAAGCGCGCCACCTTGACCGGAATCTCGTCGATCTGGTTGTCGATAATGCGGGCAAACTTCAGGTCATCAATCGGATTGGACAGAATGTTATTCAAGACCGCCAGGGAATCGGGCCCTTGAACAGCGTACATGGTGGTCACATCCGTGATATCCTGGTAGCTCACCTCGAAGCCTTCCTCGTGCTGGCCAAACCAGTCGGTCATTTCTTCAATGTATAATGTGGAAATCCAGTACAGATTATCGTCAATGTGAAAAATAATGACGTCATCGATGATTTTGCCGTTTTCATCCAGCATGGAAGTGTACTTGCCTCGGCCGACGGCCGCGCCGGAGATATCGTTGACAAACATTTTGTCCATAAAGGCATCCGCATCGGCCCCAGTCACTTCCAGCATCTGGTGCGTAAAGTCATGGTAGCCTACTCGTTCGCGGACTGCATTGTGCTCATTTCTCATCTGTGTATTGTTTTTCATGAATAATCCTCCTTATAGGATAGAGTTATTTATTTTACTTTTTCCTCTTCAGGTAAAAGTAATTGGATAGACTTAAACACATTACTCATCAGCATGGTGGTCGTCACCGCTCCAACGCCCCCTGGCACCGGAGTAATATAACTGGTTTTTTCTTCTACTTCGTCATACAACACATCGCCATGGATTTTTCCATCTTTAAAGGAGATTCCAACATCAATCACAACGGCGCCTTCTTTTATATAATCTGCTGTCACTAAGCCAGCCTTTCCAGTAGCAGAGATTACAATGTCCGCTTTGCTTGCTTTTTCTTGAATCTCTTTACTGTAGATGTGGCACACTGTCACTGTGGCATTTTTATTTAAAAGAAGCAGATCTAAAGGCTTTCCTACAACCTCGCTGTGGCCAATAATCAGCACATCTTTTCCTTCTAATTCAATATCGTAAAAATCAAGTATTTCCATAACCGCAGCCGGCGTACTAGGAAGTAACCCTGTTGGGTCATCAATAATGATTTTGCCTAGATTGACTGAACTCATACCATCTACATCTTTTGCAGGGTTTAATAGCTCTCCTACTTTTCTTGTATCAATATACTCAGGCAAAGGACGCATCACTAAAATCCCATGGATCTTTTGGTTTTGGTTCACTTTGGTAAACTCTGCTAAAAATTCTTCTTCTGAAATCTCACTCGAATAAGCAAAAGATTCGACTGCTATTCCAATTTCTTTTGCTTTTTTTGTCGCACTTTTTTCGTAAGAAATTGAACCTGAGTCCTCCCCTACCCTTACGATAGCTAAAGTAGGCGTGATATCTTTTTCAGATAAGCGGTTTAACTCCTGGTCCATATCTTGTAATAACTTCTCAGCAACTTCTTTTCCATGCATCACTATTGTCATAAAATCCAACTTTCTATAATATAATCACCTGTTAAATGATTATAGGATATTTTTTTGAATTAAGCACTCTTGGATTCGACAAACTTGTCGCTTGTAAGAGTCGCCTCAACGTCGCCGATTCTTACCGTGTCGCCAATTTCCGCTTTCGCATTGTCGATCACCGCAAAGCCGATATTTTTGCCGACAGTGTAACCGTAAGTATAGTTGGTGACATGCCCGACAACTTCGCCGTCTTTGGTGATGTCCGCTTCCAGGTCCACTTCTGCTTCGTCGTCTTCAACCGTAAAGCCGATCAGGCTTCTTTTCGGTCCGTTTTCTTTGGAAGAAGTGATGGCTTCTTTTCCGACAAAGTCGCTGTCCCAGTCCACGGACCAGCCGAGTCCTGCTTCATAGGGATCCAGATTTTGATAATCGCGCATAATCTTTAAGCCCATTTCAGTCGGCAGGCTCGTCAAGAAGACGTCGGTTTCGATTTTCTGAATGTCAAATTCAGCGCCTGCTTCTTCCAGCTTCGCTTCAATGGTCTCCGCCTGTTCCGGCGCAAAGTACAGCTCAAAACCGAGCTCCCCGGTAAAGCCGAAGCGCGCCACCTTGACCGGAATCTCGTCGATCTGGTTGTCGATAATGCGGGCAAACTTCAGGTCATCAATCGGATTGGACAGAATGTTATTCAAGACCGCCAGGGAATCGGGCCCTTGAACAGCGTACATGGTGGTCACATCCGTGATATCCTGGTAGCTCACCTCGAAGCCTTCCTCGTGCTGGCCAAACCAGTCGGTCATTTCTTCAATGTATAATGTGGAAATCCAGTACAGATTATCGTCAATGTGAAAAATAATGACGTCATCGATGATTTTGCCGTTTTCATCCAGCATGGAAGTGTACTTGCCTCGGCCGACGGCCGCGCCGGAGATATCGTTGACAAACATTTTGTCCATAAAGGCATCCGCATCGGCCCCAGTCACTTCCAGCATCTGGTGCGTAAAGTCATGGTAGCCTACTCGTTCGCGGACTGCATTGTGCTCATTTCTCATCTGTGTATTGTTTTTCATGGATGCTCCTCCTTGTAGAGTTTTTCCTCGTTTTTTGAAATGTGTTTGCTGCTCTTTCTTTATCCTCTCGTAACTAGAAAACCTCCCCTTTAATTTGTAACCGCTATCAAAATACAATATTTTTTAATCAGCAACAGGATGCTGCTGAGTTTATTTAACCTATTTAATTAAGTCAATCGCTAGTTTTTGAACAGTTGATTCAATCAAGAAGAATATACGTCTAGAGAAGTGCATTGGATTGTAACCGCTACCAATAATGGACAAGATTTTAGCCAGCGATTTTCCCGCTGACTGGTTTGATTTATGAAGAGATTATAAATCATAGCGAATCGTTTAAGCATACGATTTACATAGAGAATACGAAACGACCACATTATTCTTAAGTTGTTATTTCTAATATACAATTAAGAATCCGGCTTGTCAAATCCTAAGTATTATTAGAAACGCTAAAAAATTTCTATATATATATAAGGGCTGCACAAACAATGATTACCCTCTTACTGCCGGATAATTTAAAACGTTCGAGCAATTCCGCTGATCACTTGTAGGAATTTCTCGAACGCTGCATTAAGCCATGTAAAAAAGCAGTAGGGAAAAATTCAAAAATCGGCTAAATCAATTCCAGCCTCTTCAAACCTTTTTCGATGCCATCGTTAAAAACAGAGTCTGTCACAAAATCGGCCATTCCTTTCAATTCCTCAAAACCATTTTCCATTGCAATGCTGGTTCCTACAAATTGCAGCATTTCAATATCATTTAAGCCGTCACCAAAAGCATAGGTGTTTTGGTGGGAAACGCCGAGCGCATCCATCATCATCTGTGCCCCCAGTGCTTTTGAAACCCCTTTATTGATAATATCCATCGAAAGCTGGTTGGCGCGAGTAAAAGTTAATAGCCTCCCAAACGCTTCTTCATAAACAACCTGTTCCTTTTGGTTCGCGTTAATATTCATCATAAAGATATTTTTATGTTCATATTCTTCTCTTTCAGGCGCCTTTTTCATCATTCGTTTCCATAAAGAAACTTTAACGCGATGAGGGATTAACCCAACAAAACCTTTTAAAAAGGTATAAAGACTTCCGCGGTTCACAAGGGAGATGGCAGAGTTTGCGATAAGTTCATCTTCGGTAGAAAGCAGAATCCCGTCCCGTTGTTCCCGGGCGTATTCAACCACCGCATGCACCAATTCTGTCTCAATTGGATTGGCGTAAATCGTCTCTCCTTCATGGACGATGTACTGGCCGTTCATTGCGATATAGCTGTTAATTTGTAATTTTTCAGCGATCTCCCAAATTAAAATAGGTGCCCGTCCGGTTGCAATTACGGGTATGATCCCATTTCTTTTTAATCGGTCTACGGCCTCTATTGTCGTTTTGGGAATATGATTATTTCGAGTCACTAATGTTCCGTCTACATCAAAAAATACAATCTTTTTCATATTTCCCCTCATCTCTTTGTCTTTGCCTTTCAATTTTATCATACTTAAAGGTGGCCTCTTGTAAATTTTTTGTTTACTTTAGCCATTTCCAGAGTCTCCTTTATTATACACACAAGGGTCTCAGAGTGATATCAGGAAGGCTCAAAATCTTACACCAGGCAATTGACATTCCTTATCTGCTTCCATATAATAAAGCGTGTATGTATCTTAAGAAAGTAAGCAGAGAAGAGACAAAGTAGTACATGTTATCCCTCTTTCAGAGAGCTAATGGTGGTGTAAATTAGCAGATATAGCATGAACGAATTACATCTCGGAGCTTTCTGCAATCGCAGCGTTTCGCCTTGCGTTAAAGGGCAGAGTGGAATAATGCATCTCGTTATTCAATTTGGGTGGTAACACGGAAAAAATTCGTCCCGGCAAAAACAATTGTTTTTGCCGGTTTTTTTATTTTATCGGCGCAAGAGAGACTCGCTCTCACTTGCACTCTTTTGACGAATGAACGAAGTAAATGGTAGATAAATGACTTTAAAAATTTTTGGAGGTAGACACAATGAACATTATTGATGAATTGGAATGGCGCGGAGCCATTAATCAGCAAACAGATGAAGAAGGTTTGCGGAAACTAACAGATGAAAAAAGCATTTCTTTATATTGCGGAATTGACCCCACAGGCGACAGTATGCATATTGGCCACTTAATACCTTTTATGATTTTAAAAAGATTCCAGTTAGCTGGCCATCAGCCGGTTGTCCTGATTGGCGGAGGAACGGGATCTATCGGCGACCCAAGCGGGCGAACTTCAGAACGTTCGCTTCAATCAATGGAGCAAATCCAAGAGAATGCTGATAAATTAAGCGCACAAATGCGCAAACTGTTCCAAGCCGGTGAAGAAGAATCGGGGATTCGTTTGACCAACAACATTGACTGGTTAGGGGATATGGCTTTTCTTGATTTCCTTCGTGACTATGGAAAAGAATTTAACATCAACACGATGCTTGCTAAAGATGTCGTCGCAAGCCGTCTAGATACTGGAATTTCATTTACTGAATTCAGCTACCAGATTATCCAGTCCATTGACTTCCTGCATCTCTATAGAGAAGAAGGCGTGCAATTGCAAGTCGGCGGATCTGATCAATGGGGGAATATTACCGCTGGACTTGATTTGATCCGACGAAAAGAAGGCGCTGAAGCAGAAGCTTACGGTTTAACCATTCCATTGCTCTTGAAAGCAGACGGGACGAAATTTGGAAAAACAGCGGATGGCGCTGTCTGGTTAGATCCGGAAAAGACAACCCCTTATGAATTTTACCAATTCTGGTACAACCAAGATGACCGCGATGTCGATAAATACTTGAAATACTTTACATTTTTATCTCAAGAAGAAATTGCTGAATTAGCTGAACAAACAGAAAAAGAACCGCACAAACGAGCCGCCCAAAAAGTACTGGCGGAAGAAATGACCCGATTCGTTCATGGCCAAGAAGCTTTGGACGAAGCGATTGAAATATCAGAAGCCCTCTTTTCTGGCAATGTCCAAAAATTGACAGCGGATCAAATTGAAATGTCCTTTAAAGATGTACCCGCTTCAGAGGCTCCTCGTGAAGAAATCGATTTGGTCTCCTTCTTAGTGGATGTGACAGAAATCTCTCCTTCGCGACGTCAAGCACGGGAAGACATTAAAAATGGCGCCATCTATTTGAAAGGCGAACGGATTCAAGATATTGGACATACAGTTACCGAGGCAGACAGTTACGACGGCCGCTTTATCTTAGTCAGACGCGGCAAGAAAAAATACTTTATGGTGCATTTAGTAGACTAGTTTGCAACCTAAATAGGAGAGTGACTATTTGTATACAAAACAGGATTTGTTAAACCAATTGCAGCACATGCCGATTGATAAAAAAGGGACGATTATTGTCCACTCCTCAATGAAAAAGATAGGAGAGGTGGAAGATGGCGCCGATACCGTGCTAGATGCCTTTAGTGAGTTTATGAGAGAGGGATTACTCGTCTTTCCTACTCATACTTGGGCAACCATCAACGAAGAGAACCCCAAATTTTATGTCGACAAAACACCTTCTCATATTGGTATTTTAACGGAACTCTTTCGCAAACGACCAGGTGTCCTCCGCTCTTACCACCCCACGCATTCCGTAGGGGCTTTGGGGGAAGAGGCAAGAGCATTTATTAACCGCGACGAGCAATTCGATACACCGGCCGCCAGAGAATCCGTTTGGGGAAAACTGCTTGACCGCCGAGCCAAGATTTTACTGGTTGGAGTCGATTTAAGGCGCAACACTTTTATTCATGGGATTGAGGAATGGCTGGATATTCCAGGACGGATGAATGACAAGCCGCAAGATTTGGTGAGTGTGCTTCCAGATGGCACAGAGGTTCCTTCTCCGCAAATCCGGCATATTTCCGGCATCTCAGAAAATTACTGGAAAGTAGAAAAGTGGCTAGCGGACAAAGGGGCGATTGAATACACCCAGTTTGGGGAGGCTAAAGTATTAGTTTGTGATACCGTACAACTCACCGACTATCTGACAGAAATGCTTAAACTTGAACCGGCGCTCTTTTCAGATAATGAACCTTTAACGGAAAAACAATTAGAAGCTTTCAATGAAATATAAATAAAAGCAGTTACTAGACGAAACTAGTAACTGCTTTTTATTATATCTTGTATATTTTTGCTCCAAATGGAAGCAAGGCCAGTTTAGCATGCTTAAAGTGCTGCAGGCCAAATGGGATTCCTACAATTGTTAAACAAAAGATTGCACCTAACGTCACTTCTTCGATAACCATGACAAACCCACCGAGTATCAACCAGATGATATTCAGTAAAAGCGAAGCACCGCTGTCGCTGAATTGGATCTCTTTACCAAAAGGGGCTGCTGACATTTTCGCGAATTTAAAACACTGCTTACCGACTGGAATGCCGATAATTGTAATTGACCAAAGAACTCCGATTATTATCCAAGAGAGCCAGCTGATAAATCCTCCTAGGATAAACCATACGATATTTCCAAGTAGTCTCACATAGGTTCGTCCTCTCTATTTTTTTTATGTTCTTAGTATAGAGGAGATTCAGCCTGCATACATCCGTCTCAGTACTGATTTTGGTCTTCCGTTTAGATAAACTAGCTGATTTGCGGAGGCCGTTCATTTTTATTGTCAGGCTCCGTGAAATCCGGATGGCTCCATTCTTTTAAATAAGCCATATCTTCTGCATCGATTTCAAAATCAAAGATTTGGAAATTTTCTTCAATACGCTCTTTGTGCACAGATTTAGTCAATGGCACTACACCTAGCTGCAAATCAAAACGCAACAGCAATTGAGCCATTGATTTGTTGTATTTTTCTGTCATTTCCTGCACGCGCTTCTCTTCTTTCAGCACACTTAACGGACTCAATGGCGAATAAGCTTGAACAACAATCTCATGCTGTTCACAGTACTCGCGGGCTTCTTCTTGCAGCACGCCTGGATGAATAAGTAGCTGGTTCACCATCGGTTGGATCCGCGCATTCTCGACTAGATTCTCCAGATGCTCAACCGAAAAATTGCTGACCCCAATCGCTTTCAGCACTCCTTCGTCGTATAACTCCTCAAAGGCTCGCCAAGTCTCTAAATTGTCTTCTTTCCAATGCTTTTTCTGCCCTTTGACAACCGGCCAGTGAATTAAATAAAGATCTAAATAATCGGTTCCTAATTTCTCTAAAGTTTTTTCCACTTCACGTCGGACATTTTCATACCCATGTGCTTCATTGATTAGTTTACTGGTGATAAACAGCTCTTCGCGAGCGATGCCGCTTTCTTGAAGGCCCTGTCCCACCAATTCTTCGTTCTGGTAAGCGCCAGCCCCATCGATATGGCGGTATCCCACCTCAATCGCATCCTGAACCCCCTGTATAGCTTCTTCAGGGTGTGTGTTCTGCCACATGCCGTATCCTAAAACAGGCATTTCTAT
The DNA here is from genome assembly GCA_964555455.1 of uncultured Carnobacteriaceae bacterium. Taxonomy (GTDB): domain Bacteria; phylum Bacillota; class Bacilli; order Lactobacillales; family Carnobacteriaceae_A; genus Atopostipes. Next base: position 5,165 of record CAZKSU010000009.1, on the reverse strand, counting down.
GCCATTTCTCAATGTATAAGTATCCAATTCAATCTCCTCCTCAGTCATTTTTCGAATCATTCCTTTTTATTCTAACAAAGATACAAAAGAATTGGGATTAGAGCCTCTTGCAAAACAAAAAAACACCTTGCAGCAAATTCTGCAAAGTGTTTTTCAATGGATTAAGCGGTTGTCTGTGCTACCACTTCGTCGCTTGGTTCTTCAAAACCTAGCACCCAGGTTAATATAAAACCGGCTGCGAAAGAAATAATTAACAAGATGATCGCATGCATAAGGTTATTGCCAGAATCTAGATAGATAGGCAAAGCTGGAATACTTGGGTTGGCAATGGCGTAGGCACGCACATCGAAAATACCCGCGTAAAGCCCTCCAAGAGCTCCACCAGCAATGACAGCATATAATGGACGTTTTAGAAGCAACTCAATTCCATACAATGCCGGCTGGGAAACACCCATCATGGCAGTAAAAGAGGCAGAAACAGAGTACGATCGATAGGCTGTTTTCTTCGTTTTCAATGCTACAGCTAAAGCGACTCCTGCGTGTGCCATATTGGCAGCTAGCATACCAGGGCCTAGAATAGTCTCATACCCTAATTGACCGATGGATAAGGCAGCAGCTGGGAACAGCGAATAGTGCACACCTGTCATGATAACAAAAGGACTTAATGCTCCCATTAATGTTGGGACTAACCATGGGACAGTTGTCGTAAGTCCGCCTAGAACCCCAGCAATGGACTCGCCGACCGCATTTCCAATAGGTCCTAAAACTAATAAACCTAATAAAGAAACAACGACTAAAGTAAGTAAAGGATTCATTACAGGCGCTAAAATTTCAGGCATACTCTTTTTCAAAAATCGTTCAATATAGCCTTGTGCCCATACAATTAAAATGATTGGCACCACACTATTTGCGTAATTGACCGATTGAATTGGAAAATTAAAGAAATCCGATCCTGGAAAAGCTTCCATTCCCGTGATTAAATCTGGATGCAATAAGAAACCAGCAACGGTCACCGCTAAATAAGGAGACGCTTTAAATACTTTCGCTGACGAGAAGGCTAAAAGAATTGGCATAAAATAAAAGACCGCACCGGAAATAGAATTTAATACAGCTTCTTCCGCGTTGCCTTCAGGAATAAGGCCAGTAACTAATAAAAGAATAGTAATTCCTTGTAAAATACCTGCTCCAGTTAAAGGCGCAAGAATTGGTGCGAAAATGCCTTGAATCGCATCCATTACTTTTTGTCCGACACCTTTTTCTTCCTCTTCGACCACTTCTGCTCTAACTGCTAATTGACTGGACAATTCTTCCTTGATTTCATCGTTTACATATAAAGTCAGATGTTCTCCTTGTAAGAGCGCTTCGGAGACGCCTTCAATTTCTTGTAAGTCTGATAATTGAACCTTTTTCGCATCATTCACTTGAACGGCTACTATATTTGTCTTTCCAATGGTATAGTCTAAGATGTTTTCACGTTGACCGGAAAGAGAAATAATCGATTCAACCCTTTTATCCGTTTTCAAAAAAATCCCTGCTTTCGATTATATTTTTTTATTGCTATAAAATTGCTAAAATGATTTGCCGTTTCTTCTTAAAAACAATAGTAGCACGCCCCTCTACTATCATCTATTAAATAAGCTCTTAACAAATCTCTTTTATCTTTTTTAACCTATGCTATTTTAGTACAAAAGTTATCCGAAGGCCACTTCGGAAGCGCTTCAAATCAATATCTTCACAAATTTTTCTTTATTTCAATGCAAAAACTCCTTCAAGCGACTAAAAATGAGCCACTTGAAGGAGTTTTTACGAAATTAATTAAATAAATTAGCAATCGATCGGATAATGTCTCTGAAGAAGTTGGCGATTCGATCAAGCAGGCCGCTTTCTTCCGCTTGATTCCACGCATCTCCTAAACGATCCCCTAAATTATTCGCAAAAGCGTTTAACTGTTCTCTCACTTGCTCTGAATCAATGGCGCTTGTCTGCTGATAATTTTCAAAGTAGTTGACTAAGATATTGATGTTTTCTACTGAAATGACATTTTGCAGATCATAGCGCGCCAGCGCATCGTTGATAATTTGTTCAATTTCTTCTCGTGTAGCCAAACCATCTGTACGGTCTTTGATATCAGCCAGCTGCTGTTTGATATCAACAATGACACCATCTAAACGTGTTGATTCTTCTTCATCTAACTTCTCTTCTTCAACAATATCACTCGTTGTCTCTAGCTCTTCTTGCGCAACTTCCATTCGTTCCTGGTCCAGCTCTTCTCCGTTCACATCTAAAGCTTTGTAAACACCAGTCAAAGCACTTTCCCCTGTTACCGGGCGAATACTTGCGACTTCAATGTTGACGTCTTCGACACCTGCTGTAATGGCTGCATTCGTATACTGCTGCGCAGTAATGGTCGTGATATTTTCAGGGGTTAAGATATCTACATTCACACCGCTGTTGTTGTCTTTTTGAACCAAAACGGATGAGATCATGCTCGCTGTATTCCCTGAACCATAACCTAAGTAAGTGACTAAATCTTCCCCTAGTGCTGGTGTATGGGCCACATTGTCCATACTCTCAATATCAAATAAGTCGGCTGTACTTGACACTTCAGTTTCGTTCAGACCTCCTCCGTAAACAAAAGTCGGCTTCCCCCATGCTTCATCGACTACATTAGGATCAATAGCATGTGCACTTTGTGCACCCGCTGTCGCTAACAGCGCCGTTGCTCCGAATCCTAAAAGTAATCGGCTTACTTTTTTCACTAATTTTTTCATTTTGTAAATCTCCTTTATTTTAAATGAAGTAAATGCAAATAAATTATAGCACAGTCTCTTCTAAAGCAAAAACGGACTTAAGGCTGAGTTATAGTTTCAATGGAGATGTTTTCACAGATGTTCTATAATGGATGCCATATAGACACTGCAAGAGAATCTAAGAATGGGTGATAAGGATGTTTGACAAAGAAGTATTTGATGCCATTGCCAAAGAGAAAGAGCGTCAGCAGCAGGGAATTGAACTGATCGCTTCGGAAAATTTTGTTTCAAAAGAGGTCATGCGTGCCCAGGGGAGCGTCTTAACCAATAAATATGCGGAAGGCTATCCTGGAAGACGCTACTATGGAGGATGCGAGTTTGTTGACGTAGTGGAAAACTTCGCGATCGAACGAGCAAAAGAAATCTTCGATGCTGAATACGCAAATGTTCAGCCACACTCCGGTAGCCAAGCAAACATGGCCGCCTATAGCGCATTAGTGGATCCTGGCGATAAAATCCTCGGAATGGATCTAAGCCATGGTGGTCACTTGACCCATGGCTCGCCAGTCAACTTTAGCGGAAAAATGTACGAATTTATCGCTTACGGTGTCACACCGGAAGAAGAACAGATTGACTATGAAGAAGTTCGTCAGATTGCACTAGATGAAAAACCGAAACTCATTGTTGCAGGAGCCAGTGCTTATTCACGCAGTATTGACTTCAAAAAATTCCGCGAAATCGCAGATGAAGCGGGTGCAAAGTTTATGGTCGATATGGCGCATATTGCCGGCTTAGTTGCAACAGGTCATCACCAGAATCCTGTGCCTTACGCTGATGTGGTCACTTCAACCACACACAAGACCTTGCGCGGCCCTCGCGGCGGACTGATTTTAGCCAAAAAAGAATACGCTAAAAAATTAAACAGCGCCATCTTCCCCGGAACCCAAGGCGGGCCATTAGAGCATGTGATTGCAGCAAAAGCAGTCGCTTTTTATGAAGCCATGCAGCCGGAGTTTAAAGACTATATTGAACAAGTGCTGTTGAACGCAAAAACAATGGCGGAAGCCTTTAAGCATTCCAAATTCCACGTAGTAAGCGACGGCACCGACAATCACTTGTTTTTACTGGGAGTCGCTGATTACGGCTTAAATGGAAAAGAGTTAGAAACCTTGCTTGATAAAGTAGGCATTACCGTCAACAAAAACGGGATTCCGTTTGATGAACTTCCTCCTTCAAAAACAAGCGGCATCCGGATTGGAACACCGGCGATAACCACTCGTGGCTTTAAAGAAGAGGATGCACGGCAAGTTGCAGAATGGATTATCCAAGTCGCTGAAAATCAGACAGACGAAAAAGTGCTGACTGAAGTGAAAGAACAAGTTCGCCAATTAACCGATCGTTTCCCGCTCTATTCTGAAAAAGACTAACTCAATCAAAAATAAAAAACGCCTGTTTTTTGGCGTTTTTTTGCTTCTGTTATTTAAAAGTGTCATTATTTTTTCTTCGGAACTCTTCTCTAGTCATATTCAAACCGAAAAATCCGATAGATAAGAGCAGCCAAGTAAAACCTAAAGAAAACCCGCCAATGACATCGCTTGGATAATGGACGCCTAAGTAGATCCGGCTTAAGCCAATGAGTAGGATGAGTACACCGAATAAAATACTCAAAAACCATTTTTCCCAGCCTAATTGTCCACGCACCGCTTTTAAATAACGCAACAGAATAAAAAGCAGACCGCCGTACACAATCATTGAGCCCATCGCATGCCCGCTGGGGAAAGCATACTCCCCTTGTTCAATTAAATGATCAATCTGATCGGGACGGACACGTGCATAAAACTCTTTCACCGCTCCATTTAAAAAATCCGAGCCAATCAAGACGGTGAGGCCATACCATAAACCAGTACGCCATTTTTTAAAAAGGATTAAAAAAAGTGTGACTGCTACTGTCACTAGTGTCTGCGCTTCTCGATCCGCCAGACGCGTGATAGCTATTGCGATAGTAGTTCGTGCACTTTCTCGCAAAGTATAGAAAAAAGCGCCAATCTGATAATCGATTACTGTGATATCTGTCCAATCAAAATAACCTATAATGGCAAAAAACAAAAAAGGAATCACACCAATAAGCGCTGCAATGTAGAGTTTTCTTTGGACTGCTTTCTCATTTTTTTGATTCGAGTACTGCCTCATCTTTCCACAACCTTTCCATACATTTTATTAGTCTCATTATACATGATGAAAGGCGGAGAGACGAGATGAACTTGTTGGATGAGAGAATTATGAAATTTCCTTTGACATTCAGGCGTTCATTCTGTATAGTATCAAAGGGAATCAATTTTACCTCTCGGAATAGGCCATTTTTTAAGCAGCCATTTCGGGACTTTTTTTATGCGGTGAAACTGCCCCTAATATTTT
>CAZKSU010000008.1:0-22393 GCA_964555455.1 uncultured Carnobacteriaceae bacterium | reverse complement strand
GAAGTCCGTCCTTATGTGGATAAACATATTGAGTTACTTAGAAAGGAGAATTCCCCTTGGAGATGTTTCTCTATGGATTTATGAGGCAAGCTTTTCAAGCGTCCTTTCTCATTTCGATTATCGCCCCTATTTTGGGTCTTTTTCTTATTTTAAGACGTCAGACGTTACTCGCGGATACTCTTTCTCATGTTTCGCTTGTAGGAGTGGCTCTAGGACTTTTAATAGGCGTCGCCCCGACTTGGACGAATATATTCGTCGTCATTGTCGCTTCCTTTATACTAGAATACGTCCGCGTAGTCTACAAATCGTACACGGAAATATCCGTAGCAATTATGATGTCAGGCGGAATGGCTTTGGCTCTAGTATTGATGAGTTTTAATGATTCAACGGCCATGAGTTTAAATACGTTCTTATTTGGCTCAATCGTCACGATCTCTCAAGAACAGGTCTTGTTTTTATTGCTTTTAACGTTACTGATCATTGGTCTTTATATCTTTTTTCGGCGTCCCATGTATGTGTTGACGTTTGATGAAGAAACAGCTTTTACGGCTGGCTTGCCGGTTCGTATGATGTCGATTGCTTTTAATGTATTGACTGGTGTAGCGATTGCTATTATTATGCCAATCGTGGGCGCACTGCTGGTTTCGGCCATCCTCATCCTGCCAGCTGCTATTTCCATGCGCTTGTCGAAAAGCTTTACCGGCGTGATTTTAATAGGAATTGTTCTGGCGATGATCGGTATGTTCAGCGGCTTGACCGTTTCTTACTACCAGGGCACTCCTCCGGGAGCGACTATTACTCTGATCTTTTTGATGATTTTCTTTCTTGTGCTGTTTGTTGAAAAAATGAAAGATTAACTAGTTGATCCTATCTATACGTTTCGAAAAACGAAGATAGGATTTTTTATGTCCACTGAGAGTAAGCGCTTTATAGGCGAACATAACTGTAAAAAGATGTACAATTGTCAATAAATTCGGTAAGATATAAGAAAGACACGAATAAGGAGGAGTATCGTGAAAGTAAAGAGAAGTGAACGTTTGGTCGATATGGTTATCTATTTTCTTCAAAACCCTAATTCAACGACGCCGTTAAGTTATTTTACCGATAAGTTCAATGCTGCCAAGTCAAGTATTAGTGAAGATTTAACCATTATTAAAAAAACTTTCGAAGAAAACAATATGGGAAGTATCGTTACTTATGCGGGCGCCCGCGGCGGGGTCCAGTTCCAGCCCTATTTTGAAGATGAAAAATTAGAGCAAGAAATTAATGAGCTGAAGAATGCACTGAATGGATCCCAGCGATTGCTGCCGGGCGGCTATATCTACACATCGGATATTTTAGGGGATGCGAATTGGCTGAAGCGAATTGGGCGAATTATTGCTTCCAAATATATCCATGAAGAAATCGATGCCATTATGACGATTGCTACAAAAGGTGTCCCGATTGCTCAGGCAGTAGCTTACAATTTAAATGTCCCTTTTGTGATTGTCCGCAAATCATCTAAAGTGACAGAAGGTTCTACTGTAAGCATTAATTACTTGCCGCATTCATCCTCTCAGCAAGTAGAGAAAATGGAATTGTCTAAAATTAGTTTAGAAGAAGGTTCTAAAGTGCTGATTATTGATGATTTCCTGCGTGGAGGCGGAACGATTACAGGATTGGAACGGATGGCGAAAGAATTTGATTGTGAAGTGGTTGATTCTGTCGTCTTGCTAGAGCATAACAGTCAAAAGCAAAATGACAGTTACCACTCTTTATTGAAAGTGGTTGCTGTAAACCAAGAAGACCAGTCGATTGAAGTCGATTTAGGAAACTTTCTTTCGGTATGAAAGTCTATTGAAAAGTGCGCTTAAATCCCTTAAGATTAAGAGGTATTAATATTCTAGTGATACATCACAAGAAACAAAAATTTACGTATAGGGAAGTAAGGAGATAGAGATGAAAAATCGTTATGTCGTTGTTTTGGCTGCCGGTCAAGGAACACGCATGAAATCTAAGCTATTTAAAGTGATGCATCCTGTCATGGGCCGTCCAATGGTAGGCCATGTTGTAGAGGCCGCTTTAAACGCGAAAGCTACGCAAGTCATCACAATTACTGGTTTTGGCGCAGAAACGATTCAAGAATATCTTGGGGACAAAAGTGACTATGTTTACCAAGAAGAACAATTAGGAACTGCTCATGCAGTTGACCAAGCGCGCGAACTGCTTGGAGATAAAGAAGGAACAACCGTCGTTCTTTCAGGAGACACGCCTTTATTGCAAGCGGAAACCCTGGAGCAATTAATGGATAAACATGAACAGACAGGCGCGAAAGCGACTATCTTAACTGCTTTAGCGGATGAGCCATATGGTTACGGACGGGTGATTCGAGCAGAAGACGGTTCAGTCGCAAAGGTTGTTGAAGAAAAAGACGCCACGGAAGAAGAGCGTGCTGTTCCAGAAATCAACACCGGAACTTATTGTTTTGACAATCAGGCATTATTTGAAGCCTTAGAGAAAGTAGACAACAATAATGCTCAGGGAGAATATTACTTACCGGACGTTTTAGAAATACTAAAGGACCAGAATGAAAAAGTTGAGGCCTATCCGTTAAAAAATATGGATGAAGCACTAGGCGTAAATAACCGAGTCGCTTTGTCTGAAGCCACAGCGATTATGAGAGAACGCATCAATGAAAAGCATATGCTAAATGGTGTGACACTTATTGATCCTCAAACTACGTACATCGAAATGGACGTCAGAATTGGGCGCGATACCGTCATTGAGCCAGGAGTCTATCTCAAAGGGAACACTGTAATCGGCGAAGAAGTGTTCATCGGTATGCAGTCAATGATTGAAGACAGCGAACTTGCGGATGGTGTGGAGATCCGTCAATCCGTAATTGAAGGTGCGACGATTGGTAAAGGTTCAGATGTTGGACCACACAGCCGTTTACGCAAAGGCGCAGTTCTTGGTGAAAATGTGCATATTGGCAACTACGTAGAGATTAAAAAATCAACGATTGGCGACAATACAAAGGCCGGCCATCTGACTTATATTGGAGATGCCGAAGTCGGTAAAAACGTCAATGTGGGCTGCGGAGTCGTCTTTGCTAATTATGATGGCAAGAAGAAAAACAAAACAATTGTAGGCGACAATTCTTTTGTAGGAAGTAATGCAAACTTAGTTGCCCCTGTGAAATTAGGGAAGCAGAGCTTTGTAGCAGCTGGTTCTACCATTACCGACGAAGTGCCTGAGAACGCCTTAGGGCTGGCGCGAGCTCGCCAAGTCAATAAAGAAGATTTCTATACTCGCTTCTTCAAAGAAGATTAAATGAAATAAAAATGAAAAGATGGACTAGAAAAACGGAGGATCAATATGAGTACAAATGATGAGCGTATGAAAATATATTCCTTAAGTGCGAACCTGCCACTTGCAGAAAAAATTTCGGATTATTTAGGGCTAGACCTTGGAGAATTAACTGTCAATCGCTTTGCTGATGGTGAAGTTGCAATTAGTATAGATGAAAGTGTGCGTGGAGACCATGTTTTCGTCATCCAACCCACTTCTTATCCGACTAACGATCATGTGATGGAATTGTTAATCATGATTGATGCCTTGCGTCGAGCGAGTGCAAAAACAATCACAGCGGTTGTTCCTTATTATGGTTATGCAAGACAAGACCGTAAGGCAAGGCCACGAGAGCCGATTACCGCAAAACTAGTGGCGAATTTAATAACAACAGCGGGTGCTGATCGTGTGGTAACTTTAGATTTACACGCGGCTCAAATCCAAGGATTCTTTGATATTCCTACGGATCATCTATTAGGCGCTCCATTATTAGCCAGTTACTTCTTAGACCATGATCTGGTCGGAGAAGAAGTTGTCGTTGTCTCGCCAGACCATGGTGGGGCTGTGCGTGCGCGTAAATTAGCTGAATTCTTGAATTCATCGATTGCGATTGTCGATAAGCGTCGTCCAAAGCCGAATGTTTCGGAAGTGATGAATATTATCGGAGACGTGAAAGGCAAAAAAGCGATCATTATTGATGATATGATTGACACAGCTGGCACAATTACAAGTGCTGCCAGCGCGTTAATGGATACGGGAGCAACTGAGGTTTATGCTACTGCAACACATGGTGTCTTTTCACCCCCTGCGATTGAACGAATTGAGAACTCTGTGATTAAGAAAATGGTTGTAACGGATTCAATTTATTTGCCTGAAGAAAAAAGAATCGATAAAATTGAACTCATCAGTGTGAGTGAATTAATAGGCCAAGCGATTCAGCGAGTGTACGAAGAACGTTCGGTATCCCCTTTGTTCTATAATAAATTTAGAAATAAACAAGAATATGAATTTGATGACTAATTAATCGTTGGATTGGTAATATCATAGGACTTGCGGTTGACTGTGCGTTTCAGCTGCAAGTCTTTTTTGTACCTATCGGTTTATAAATGAAAGGAAGATTCAATGGAAAAGATAACAAATGAGAGTTTATTTGAATTAAAGAGCGTAAGCCAGCCGCTTGTGGCAGGAGAGCATGCATTTTACATAGAAACCCGTATGGATAAAGAAGAAAATAAGTACTTTGCATCCATCTACCGTGTAAATTTAGCAACGAAAGAAAGAGTATTGTTTGGAGATTCAGGCAGTTTAAATACGTCTCTCCAATTATCCCCGGATGAAAAGAAATTGTCTTATTTATCGAACAATACAAAAGACAATAAAATGCAGTTGTTTACTATCCCTTTAACTGGGGGGTCAGCAGAGCAAGTGACCTTTGAGACAGAAGGAATCAGTCAGTACTTTTGGCTAGAGGACAGTCAAACGGTTTACTATCAAACACATGTAAAAGCAGAAACTGAAGAAGAGGTGGATGACAAGAACGATTTTCCAGAGAAAAAAGTCATTACAAAGCTGCATTACAAAATGGATGGGCGCGGCGTTACTCCGGAAAATCGTTCTTACCAAATCAAAAAAATCGCACTTCAACAAGAAGAACCAGAAGTCGTTTTAGAAGAAGAACGTCCGCTTTCTTTAGGTTACGTAGCAAAAGACGAATCCTACCTTCTCTATTTTGACCGTCTGGATCCTGAAGATGAGTGGGTGTACGGAGGGAGTATGTACAAATACGATCTTCGGACAAGAGAGACCAAATTGTTAACGGAAGAAATCCCAAACGGCAGCTTTCAGTTTAGTCAGGCAAATGAAGAAGAAGATTATTTCTTGTTTGTAGGAAATGATTTTGAGTATAAATTTGTCACGAATAATGCCGTCTATGGATACGATGTAAAAGAAGGCGCGCTAACGAATTTAACAGATTCCTTAGATTTTAGTGTGGGAGATTCTTTAGTGGGTGATTTCCAGCAAAATACGGGCGGCAAGAATGTCTGGTGGCTAGAGGACGGCAAAGATTTCCTGTTTAAAACCACAGAACATGGGAAAATTACTTTATACCGGGGGTCTGTAGAAGGAACAGTTGAAAAAGTATTTGACCAAAATGTCCATATCACGGGACTCGATTTAAGCGAGAATAAACATGAAGCAGTGATGACTTATTCAACACTTACTCGGCCAAGTGTCGTCGCAAACCTTGATTTAAAAACAAGTGTTATCACAGATTTATACGATCCAAATGCCGCTTTCTTTGAAAAACATACTGTCTCAGAACCCGAGCGTTTTTGGTTCAAAAGTGTCAAAGATTGGGAGATCCAAGGCTGGTATGTACCTCCCGTAGATACGGCTTCAGATCATCCGGCTATCTTGTACATTCATGGAGGACCACAAGTGTCTTATGGGGAAAGCTTTTTCCATGAAATGCAAGCATTAGCTGCACAAGGCTATGGTGTCATTATGCTGAACCCTCGCGGAGGCAGCGGGTACGGGCAAGATTTCGTAGCCTCTATTTTAAATAACTACGGAGATGAGGATTATCAGGATTTAATGAACGGTTTAGAGTATGTCTTAGGCCAGCACCCAGAAATTAATAAGGAAGCTTTATATGTAGCAGGAGGCAGTTATGGTGGTTTCATGACAAACTGGATAGTCACGCATACCAACCGTTTCCGTGCAGCAGTGACTCAGCGGAGCATCAGCAATTGGCTGAGCTTTTATGGGGCGAGCGACATTGGTCCTGCTTTTGTCGAATTCCAATTAGGCAGAGACCTGAGCCAAGCGGATGAATTATGGCAGATGTCTCCTCTGGCACATGCAGAGAATGCCAAGACACCGTTATTAGTTATACATGGAGAACAAGATTTACGTTGTCCGCTAGAACAAGGGCAGCAAATGTACATTGCTATGAAAAAACAAAGAGTAGAGACCCGATTTGTAACATTCCCGGATTCAAGTCATGGCCTCTCGCGTGAAGGCCTGCCTAATCTACGAATCGAAAGACTGCAGGAAATCATGGACTGGTTCGAAGAGTATTAATATAAAATTAAAAAATAATGAGAAAACAATCGTCAAAACTGTTTAGTTTTGACGATTGTTTTTTGAAGGGTTTACAATGTAAAATTTTTTTTGTTATTATCGTTATTTTTCATAAGGCGCTTTAATGCTTTTGTGACAAGGTTCTGGAGCCTTTTCAAGAAAATAAATATACATTTAGTATATCAAAAATACGCTTAAATAAGAAAAAAATGTTGCTAATGAACTAAATATTATGCTAGACTATGAGAAGGAAATGTCTCAAGTATTAGAAGAAACTAATTTGATTCAGGTATTTCCAAGGATTAACCCCACTTCAGGGGTTATTATTTATGAATTATTTTAGATAATTGACGAGTTATAAATCGTAACATGATTGTTTCTATAACGAGTGAAGCTTTAAGAAAGAGGGATGGAAAATGAGTGTTATTGAATTTAAAAATGTAGATAAATACTATGGTGATTTACATGCTCTAAAAAACATTAACATTAGTTTCGAGAAAGGGGAAGTGGCTACTTTAATTGGTCCATCAGGATCAGGTAAATCCACTTTGCTCCGCTGCATCAATGGACTAGAAAAGATTACGAACGGTGAATTAAATGTTTTAGGAAAAAACATTTCAGACTCTAATACAGATATTCGACTGGTTCGACAAAAATTAGGAATGGTCTTCCAACATTTTGAGCTCTACCCGCATATGACTGTTTTAGAAAATGTAACGTTAGCTCCTCAAAAGGTATTAGGCCTGTCTGAACAAGAAGCGAATGAAAGTGCTGAAAGATACCTGACTCGAGTAAATATGTGGGAGAAGAAAGATGCTTACCCAGACAACCTATCAGGAGGACAAAAGCAGCGTGTAGCTATTGCGCGCGGTTTAGCGATGAAACCGGATGTTATGTTATTTGACGAGCCTACTTCTGCTTTGGACCCGGAAACTATTGTAGATGTTTTGGACGTTATGAAAGATATTGCCTTGTCGGATGGTATGACAATGATCGTAGTGACTCATGAAATGGGCTTTGCAAGAGAAGTAGCCGATCGAGTGGTCTTTATGGCGGAAGGTGAAATTATAGAAGATCGCCCAACTGATGAATTCTTTGATAATCCGCAAGATGAACGGGCTGAAAACTTCATCAATCAAGTTTTTGCTTATTAAGGAGGAAATCGGATGAAACGATTCAGACAACTGCTGTTTGGCTTACTTATAGCGTTCACACTGTTTGTTGTGAGCGGCTGTGGCCAAGCCGTTGCCGAAGTAGATATTGCTAGCCGCATTGAGACTGAAGAAAGACCCGTCTTAACATGGGGAGTAAAAGCGGATACGAATCTATTTGGCTTTTATAATATTGAGGAAGCTGAAATTCAAGGCTTCGATGTCGATATAGCTAAAGCTTTAACGGAAGAAATGACCGATGGGAGAGGGGTAGCTGAAGTGATAGAAGTTACTTCGAAAACGCGTATTCCTTTACTCAAAACCGGAAAAATCGACGGCATCATAGCCACAATGACAATCAGTGAAGAACGTGAAAAAGAAGTGGATTTCAGTGACGTGTACTTTAACGGAGGTCAATCCTTACTCGTGCATGAAGATTCTGAAATTCATGGAATCGATGATTTAACTAGTGAACATACCGTTTTAGCGATTAAAGGATCCAGCTCAACGCAAAATATGCGGGAACTTGCTCCGCAAGTGGACGTATTGGATTTAGAGAATTATAGTGAAGGGTTTGTCGCATTGCAATCTGGTCAAGGTGATGCTTTGACTACAGATGATGCGATTTTGCTTGGAATGATTGATCAAAACCCAGATTACCGTTTAGCGGGAGAGAGCTTTACTCAAGAACCTTATGGAATAGCCATTAACAAAGGACAAGATAATTTCCATGAACGGCTTGAAGAAGCGTTAGACACTATCCAAGGAAATGGTGTGTATGATGAAATTTATGCTAAGTGGTTTGGCGATATACTGCCTGCAGATGCGCCAGGAAGCCCGAGCACTTCTACAACAGAGGCAGCCAATCCAGATCAAAACAATGAAGAAAGCGGGGATGAGTAATGGTTGAATTACTTCAGAATTATTGGCCTGCTTTCTTGGAAGGTTTTGTCAATACAATTATTGCTAGTATCGTAGCCTTAATTTTTAGTTTGCTGATAGGAACGATTATGGGCATACTGCAGCTCTCACCGAGTAAATTGCTGCGCATACTGGCCGATATCTATGTAGAGGTCTTCAGAAATATCCCTCTGCTGGTTATTGTCATGTTCTTTTATGTAGCTGTTCCGATGTATTTTGTAACCATTTCTGGTTTTTGGGCAGGAACGATAGGGCTGACAATTTATACGTCTTCCTTTATCGCTGATAACGTGCGGGCAGGTATTTTGACCGTGTCGAAAGGGCAAATGGAGGCCGGCCTTTCACAAGGGCTTGAACGGTCACAAATTATGCGCTACATTATATTGCCTCAAGCTGTCCGTATTGTATTGCCGCCTTTAGGCAACCAATTTATCAACTTGGTTAAAAACTCTTCTATTTTAGCGGTTGTTGCTGGTTTAGATCTAATGTATTTTGGTGACTTTGTAGCAATGGAAACCTTCAACACCTTTGATACGTACATTATCATTGGTTTGATGTATTTAGTCATTACCATACCACTAAGCTATGCAACGAAGCGTTTAGAAGAGAAAATCGCTTTGAAGAGGAATTAGGAGGAGATTAAATGGAATTTTTAGAAGCTTTTTCGTGGATGAATATAAGGTTTCTTTTAGAGGGTCTCCTTGTTACCGTACAGGTGGCTGCACTAACAATTGTCTTTAGTATAATCATCGGTTTAATTTTAGGAGTCATCCGCTACTCTGAGATCCCAGGGGTTTCAAAAGTTGTCGGGTGGATTATTGATATTATTCGAAACTTGCCGCTCCTGCTTATCATATTCTTTTCATATTTCGCTTTACCTCAATTAGGAATTAGTTTAAATCCTTTTTGGTCAACGGTTATCGCCATGACGGTATTTGAAGCGTCTATGATATCAGAAGTCATCAGAGGCGGGTTAAATGCTATTCCAAAAGGTCAGTCAGAGGCGGCACTTGCCTCAGGGCTGACACACATGGATATGATGCGCTCAGTGTTGCTGCCGCAAGCAATTCGCGATACCTTGCCCTCAGTGGTGAGTCAGTTGATTGCTTTGATTAAGGATACATCTTTAGCAACAATCATTACATTGCCAGAGTTGACGCATAATGCGCGTATCATTTATGGGCAAGATACTTCATATGTCATACCGATGTTTATTGCTATGGCCGCCTTGTACTTTGTCATTTGCTTCTCGCTCTCAGTATTCTCTAGATACTTAAGTAGAACAATGGCCATTCATACAACGTAAATAAGATGAAAAGAAGCCCCCTCATATTCTCCAAGAGAGAATGTGAGGGGGCTTTAACTATATCCTGCGTATCTAGCTGAAGAAGCTGAGGAAAATACCTGCAGCAATAGCTGACCCAATGACTCCGGCAACGTTAGGACCCATTGCATGCATCAGTAAATAATTGTTGGGGTTGGCTTTGATACCTTCAGCTTGCGAAACGCGAGCAGCCATCGGAACTGCTGAAACTCCCGCTGAACCAATAAGCGGGTTTATTTTTCCGTTTGTTAGTTTGTACATCAGTTTACCCATTAAAACGCCGCTTGCTGTTCCAATAATGAAAGCAAAGAGTCCTAATAAAATAATCTTAATGGTATCCAGACGGAGTAGAGTATCTGCATTGGCAGAGGCACCTACCGAAACACCTAGGAGAATCGTGATTATGTACATCATTGAGTTCTCCAAAGTTCTGGCAAGCAATGGAACAACGTTACTTTCTCGTATGAGATTTCCAAGCATCAGCATGCCAACAAGGGTTGCTGCGGAAGGAATTAAGAGACTGACAAAGAGTGTCACGACGATAGGGAAAAGTATTTTTTCTTTCTTTGAAACAGGGCGGGTTTGTGTCATCACGGTTTTTCTTTCTTCTTCCGTGGTCAATGCTCGCATAATAGGCGGTTGAATAATAGGGACCAGTGCCATATAGGAATAGGCTGCAATCGCGATAGTTGGCAAAATATGCTCGGCTAAATGAGCAGCGCCGTATATCGCAGTCGGCCCGTCCGCTCCTCCGATGATTCCGATAGCAGCCGATTCATTAGGGGTCAGGCCTAACGCTAAGGCGCCAAAGAAGGCAGCGAATATTCCAAACTGAGCAGCACCACCTAACAGCAAAGTTTTAGGATTAGCGATTAGCGGACCGAAGTCTGTACTTGCACCAAGGCATAAGAAAATCAGCGGGGGAAAAATCCCTAAGCCGACGCCCTGATAAAGATAGTAGAGGAGGCCGCCATTTGTTTCTGCCGTGGCGGGGTCCATTATCCCAGTCAACGGCAGGTTTGCTAACAACATGCCGAATCCAATCGGTATTAACAAATAAGGTTCGTAATTTCGATCAATGGCTAAATAAATTAAAAGCAAAGCAATAAGGATAACAATGGCTTCTTGAATGGTCAGATTCAATAATCCGGAAGTATCTATCAACTCTCTAAGTGCGTTAATCATATCTATCCTGTCCTTCCTATCTTAAATCGTAAGAAGCAATTGACCAGATTCCACACGTTCGCTCGTATTTACAAAAATTTCACCAACAACACCGTCTTCGGGGGCGACAATTTCATTTTCCATCTTCATCGCTTCAAGAACAAGCAAGGTGTCCCCTTGGATAACAGAATCACCAGGCGCCACAGCAATCTTATAAATGGTTCCTGCCATCGGTGCATGAATCTCTACTCCGTCACCGTTTGCAGTTTGCTGTGGTTTGACTGCTTCTGCAGGACTTTTTGTTTCCTGTGTGTCTGCTTCTTGTTGTGAAGTCGTCCCCATGTTGGCATCCGCCTCTAACTCTCTCACAGAAACATGGTAAACTTCGTTGTTGATTTCAATTTCGTATTTTTTCATTTGATTCAACCTCCTAATGGTTACTTCACACGTTTAGATTCGATGATTTCAAACTTTCTATCTGGTTGATCTTCAGAAGCTAAGATGAGAGCGATAAGTTCAGCCACTTGTTTATATTCTGGATTTTCTTTAAGCGTCTTTGTCTGAATAGAGTGATCGGCGGGCTGAGAATGAGCGCTTGGTTCAGTAGGCGTTTCGGGCGCAGAAACAACTTTAGAAATGATTTCCATTAAACCCCAAATTGCAGCCAGCACTAAGAAAACGACAAGCATTGAAACAACAGTTAATATCAGACCATCATATAAGCTGATCGTGTCCATTGAATTCCTCCTTTGGATAAATACACTAACCTTTATTGACCGTATCTCGCTTGAATTCGTATCGGTTCATCCTCATCCGTTTCAGAAATCTGATGGTACTTTTTCTCTAAGTAGTCTTTTCCGACTTGGGGGAAGAGCGCGTAAGTTAATACATCTTCATCATTTTTCGCTAGATCTCCAAGTTCTTCTTTTAATTGAATGAATTCTGGCTCTAAGCGATCAGCCGGCCGGTAATCGATCACTTCATCGTTGCCTATAATCGACTGTCTAAACCTTTCATCAACAGGAGCGGGTGTTTTGCCGTAAAATCCTCTTAAATAATCTTTGATTTCATTTGGCACCATCTGGTAGCGCGTCCCAGTCAAGACGTTAAAGACAGCCTGTGTCCCGACCATCTGGCTCATCGGGGTCACTAACGGAGGGTAACCTAAGTCTGCTCGTACAGAAGGCACTTCATTTAATACAGCATCGTATTTATCGGTCGCACCTGCTTCCCGCAATTGAGAGTTTAAATTAGAAAGCATGCCGCCAGGGACTTGGTAAATGAGTGCTTTGGGATCGGCAAACATCATTTTTGGATCCAATGTGCCAGCTTCTAAATATTTATTTCGAATCCCTTTAAAATAGTCGGCGATTTCTTCTAATCGCTCAATATTTAAATGCGATTGAATGCCTAACTCGTCCAGTGCAATGGCTACAGACTCAGTGGGCGGTTGACTGGTGCCTTCTGCTAAAGGTGAAATGGCTGTGTCTATGATATCGACACCTGCCTCAGCAGCTGCGAGATAGGTCATAGTGGCCACACCGCTTGTCGCATGGGTATGCAAGTTGATTGGGACATGGATGACTTCTTGAACCGCTGGAATTAATTCACGAGCTACAGCAGGTGTAAGAATACCGGCCATATCTTTAATGCAAATAGAATCGGCTCCCATGTCCGCATATTCTTTCGCTAAATTTCTGTAGTAATCAATCGTATGCACATCGCTGATAGTATAAGCGATAGCTAGTTGGGCGTGTGCGCCGTATTTTTTCACCGCTTTCAGCGATGCTTCCAAGTTGCGGGGATCGTTCAGCGCATCAAAGATCCGGAAAATATCAATCCCATTTTTGGCTGCGGTTTCTACAAATTTATCCACTAAGTCATCTGCATAATGGCGATAGCCGATCAGATTCTGTCCGCGCAGCAGCATCATAAGCTTTGTATTGGGTGCCCGTTTTCGGATTTCCCGCAATCTTTCCCACGGATCTTCGTTTAAAAAACGGATCGCTGAATCATAAGTCGCGCCTCCCCACATCTCTAAGGCGTAGTAGCCTGCATGATCCAATTTTTCAACAATCGGCAGCATATCAGCTGTTGACATTCGAGTAGCCATAAGACTTTGGTGAGCATCACGCAAGACCGTTTCATTGATTAAAATCTCCGTCATATCTCTTCCGCCCTTTCCGTTGATTATTCCTATAAAAGTACTTGTCTCTATTGTATTGTAAATGCTTACATAAAGAAAATAAAAACGAAGTAAAATGGTCAAATAAATTGAAAAAGCAGATCGAAAGTCTCCTGTATTCTTTTTTTTGAAAAAATTTGCATGAAATTTACATAAATACTCCTTCAATTTTTACAAACAGCAGTTATTATAAAGTCATAAGAGTAGCGTATCGTTTCCCCAAATGTTTTAAATGATACTCCCCAATAGCTGCTCAGAATATGTCTGAGAAAGACGCAAAAAGCAGGGATTTTCCTGCTTTTTTTGTGTTTAAAAGAAAACAAGTTGGTAGATGAGCTTTCTTTCCGTATAATTAAGAGAGGATGAGTACCAAGATAGGGAGAATACGATGTATGATTGATCATGTAAAAAAGATTATGGAAAACTATATACCTAAAATTTATGGAAAGCGCGGGCGCAGCGCAGTTTTGCTGCCGCTTATTCAGGTGGATGGCGATTACCATATTTTGTATGAAGTTCGAAGCAGCTATGTCTCTCAGGCAGGCGATTCTTCTTTTCCGGGAGGAAGGGTAGAAGCGGATGAAACTTATGAGGAGGCTGCTATCCGAGAAACAATGGAAGAGTTAAATCTGAAAAGAGAGAATATCCGAGTATTTGGTGAAATGGATTATATCGTCAGCGAACATATGATTATCCGTTGTTTTGTAGGCGAGCTCGTCGGAGTAACTGTCCAGGAGATTCAGCCGAATATAGAAGTAGAAAAAGTGTATACTTTGCCGCTTGATTACCTCTTTAAGAATCAGCCGGCTCATTTTTCAGTCAATATTAAACCTGTTTTTGAAGAAGAAATTATGACGATTCAAGAAGACAAAGGCTATGAATTTGAACTCATTGAACAGGAGCAAAAAATTCCCTATTATGATATCGAAAACTATTCATTATGGGGTTTCACAGCGAACTTAACCGAGCGATTCATAGAGATTCTCCGCGGTGAAATGGCTTAATTAATAATTGTCTTTAGAGGTCCAATGTGATATTATGAAATTATGCTGAATCTATTCTAAGTGGATTCTCACAAGAGTAGTTTGGTAGCGTTACATATTTAAATAAAAAACAGGGGGAAATAGCACATGGGTTATAAAAAGCTAGTAAGTTTATTAGCTGTTTCAGCTTTGGCTTTAGGTGCTTGTGCAGATGATGCAGCAGAAGAGCCGGCAACAGATGAGACAGAAGAAGTGACAGAGGTAGAAGAAACAGAAGACACTACCGCTGAAGATACTGCTGATGAAGCAGGCACTGAAGAAAGCGCAGATGGAGAAGGTTCAAGTACTCAAGATCTGCTTAAGCAAGCTCAGGAGCAATCAGGAGAAGCATTCCCGGAATATGGTTTATATGTAGCAGGGAACTGGACAGAAGAAGGTACGGTTGTTGAGCATGCGCCAGGAGAAGCAGCTACTGTACCGGTTCAGATTACTACTGAACACGAAGAATACAATGTGTACTTAGTGGAAGACGGAGTGATTACAGAAGTTGTTTCAAATGAACCAGAAGTTGAATTTACTGTAGAGTCACCGTCCGCAGACGCGACGTACCAAGTAGGCATCTCGCCAGATGATTTAGGTCAAGCTGGGGATGAAGTTGCGGAAGAAGACTTCTACCGTGTAGATACGGTTGTATTTGAAGAAGCTGAACCAGCAGCTGAAGAAGAATAATCAATGGATTTTAGAGAAGGCGGGAGAGATCTTGTCTTCTTTTTTGTCTGTCAATAGTCTGGGCAATTCGTTGAAATTGTGCTATAATCGTACTACTTAAAGAAGACTGGGTAAGGGAACTTACCCAGCTTTTTTGCATGTATACTAAAAAATACAGGAGGCACCTCCATGAAATTAATTTTTGGGTTAGGAAACCCTGGTATGAAATACGAAAACACCAAACATAATATAGGTTTTATCACTGTTGATTATATAGCGCGGCAACACGGCTTAACCTTTAATAAAACAAAATTTAATGCGGTCTATGCGGAAGGAAATATAGGGTCAGAGAAAATGGTTTTGATTAAACCGCAATCCTTTATGAACCTCTCAGGGGAAGTGGTCCAGCCATGGGTCGATTACTATAATTTAACTGAAGAAGACCTTGTAGTGATTTACGACGACATGGATTTGCCAGTCGGTAAGATCCGTCTGCGTGTCAAAGGCGGATCAGGCGGACATAACGGGATGAAAAGCATTATCCAGCACCTGGGCACGAAAGAGTTTAACCGCATTCGTGTCGGTGTAGGGCGTCCATTTGAAAAACAGTCTGTCATCTCACATGTTTTAAGCCCTTTTGCCAAAGAGGATGTAGAAGAGATGGAGCATGCAGTCCGGGACAGTTATGCCGCTATTAAATACTGGGTGGACGGCCATACTTTCCTGGAAGCGATGAACGAATACAATTAATTTTTCCGAACAAATAAAAAAACGTAGAAAGGAGCGGATCATACATGTCAGGCATGCTTGATTACCTTAAAAATCAAAAAACATTCAAACAAATTATAGGGGAGGTAGCGGAGGACTCCGCCCAACTGGTCACCGGAATAGCTGAATCAGCCAGAGCAGCCCTTATCGCAGGAGTAGCGGATGAAAAAGACCGTCCGACCATTGTCTTTACATCCAATTTGCATCAAGCCAACTTACTGTTCAACGATCTTCAAGAATTTTATCCTAAAGAAAGCATCTATGTGTATAACGTGAACGATATGATTCACACCCAACTATCCGTTGCTTCTCCCGAAGAGCAAGCGGAACGAATAGAAACGCTTGAATTCCTGCTCTCTGAACAACCGGGAATTATACTTATACCAGTAGCAGGTGCGCGCCGGCTGCTTCCTCCAAAAGCCGTTTATCAAAAAGCGCATATCGATATTGAATTAAACAGCGAGGTTGAACTTGAGGAACTAACAAAGCAGCTGGTCAGTATCGGCTATGTGCGGGAACAGATTGTCGCAAAACCTGGAGAGTTCAGTGTCCGCGGGGGGATTGTCGATGTTTACCCGCTCACTGAAAAATACCCTATCCGCATTGAGCTGTTTGACATTGAGGTTGATTCGATCCGCTCCTTTGATGCCGACACACAGCGGTCTATTGAACAATTGGAGGCTATTCGTATTGTGCCTGTTACAGAAGCCATTTTACCGAGCAATATGTGGGCAGAAGCGACCGAACGCTTAAAAGCAGCGTATGAAGAAACGAATGCGCAATTGTCTGAGGAAGAAGATAAAGAACTCTTGGCTCAAAATATCATGCCGGCTATTGAAGCTTTAGAGAATGAAACATGGCATGAAAGTTTTACGCACTACACCCATTTTCTATTTGAACAGACGCACTCTATTTTTGACTACATTCCAGAAAAGGCCATTATTTTATATGATGAATATCCGCGGATTCTAGAAAGTAACCAAAAATTAGAAGAAGAAGAGGTCGTCTGGCTTGAAAATCAGAAAAAACAGGAGCGTTTGCTGGTCAATCAAGCGATCAGTCAAAGTTTCACTGAAAATCAGCGGCAGTTGAAACACCCGCGTCTTTATTTCTCGTTGTTTCAAAAAGGCATGGGCAGTTTACGGCTGTCCGCCATTCATAATTTCCATTACCGTGAAATGCAGAAGTTCTTTGATCAAATGCCTCTTATTCAAACAGAAGTTGCAAGCTGGGAGAAGAAAGGCTATACCGTTATTGTGATGACAGAAAACGAGGAGCGGGCAAGTCAAGTTCAAAAAACATTTAAAGATTTTCAGATCACTGCTCCAGTTTTAAAGGAACAAGAAGCCATTCAGACAAGCCAGATTCAAATTCTGCCTTACACGGTTCAAAAAGGCTTTGAGCTGCTTGAAGAAAAAATTGCGGTTTTGACAGAACGTGATATGTTTAACCGTCAGCCTAAAAAACGGCGACGTCAGTTAAACATCACCAATGCTGAACGGATTAAAAATTATAACGAATTAAATCCAGGAGACTATGTGGTGCATGAAAGCCATGGAATCGGAAAATATGTAGGGATGGAAACCTTAGAAATCAAAGGCGTCCATCAAGACTACCTTTCCATCCAATATCAGAAAAATGACCGCGTCTTGATTCCTGTGACCCAATTAAACCTGATTCAAAAGTATGTCTCAGCTGAAGGGAAAGAACCTCGAATCCATAAATTGGGTGGGACCACTTGGGCGAAAACCAAATCACGTGTGCAAAAACAAGTGGAAGACATTGCGGATGAATTGATTGAGTTATATGCGGAGCGTGAAAGCCGCGAAGGGTTCGCTTTTTCAAAGGGCGATAGTTATTACCGAGAATTTGAAGAAGCTTTCCCTTATACAGAAACCGTTGACCAAGAACGGTCAATCAAAGAAGTAACGGCGGATATGGAAAAAATAAAGCCGATGGACCGCTTAGTGGTTGGCGATGTTGGTTACGGAAAGACAGAAGTCGCTATGCGGGCGGCGTTTAAAGCGGTTCAGGATGGCAAGCAAGTGGCTTTCTTAGTTCCGACAACAGTCTTGGCGCAGCAGCATTATGAATCCTTTGTTGAGCGCTTTATTGATTTTCCAGTGAAAATCGACATGTTGAGCCGTTTCCGGACGAAAAAACAAACAGATAAAATTAAAGCCGGTCTGCGCAAGGGGCAAATTGATATTGTGATCGGCACGCACCGTCTGCTTTCCGATGATTTGAAATTCCAAGACTTAGGCTTGCTTGTGGTGGATGAAGAACAGCGTTTTGGCGTCAAACATAAAGAAAGAATCAAGCAGATGAAAAAAGATGTGGATGTCTTGACATTAACGGCGACGCCTATTCCAAGAACCCTCCATATGTCTTTGGTAGGGGCGCGTGATTTATCAGTCATCGAAACACCGCCGGCCAACCGTTACCCGGTGCAGACTTATGTCCTTGAAATGAATGCTTTGGTGATTCGGGAAGCAATTGAACGTGAACTGGCGCGCGGCGGGCAGGTCTTTTTCCTGCATAATAGAATCGATACGATCGAAAAACGAGTGCAGGATATCCAAAACCTGGTGCCAGATGCCCGAATCACTTACATCCATGGTCGTCTCACGCAGACTCAGTTGGAAAACGTCTTGTATGAATTCATTCAAGGGGAGTACGATGTCTTAGTGACGACTACTATTATCGAGACAGGGGTCGATATGCCAAATGTGAATACATTATTGGTTGAAGATGCCGACCGAATGGGGCTGTCTCAGCTGTACCAGTTGCGTGGACGTGTTGGCCGAAGCAACCGAATTGCTTATGCGTACTTTATGCATGAACCAAATAAAATTTTAAGCGAAGAGAGCGAAAAACGGCTGCAAGCCATCAAAGACTTTACAGAGCTGGGAAGCGGCTTTAAGATTGCGATGCGCGATCTATCCATCCGCGGGGCGGGAAATCTGTTAGGGCAGCAGCAAAGCGGCTTTATTGATTCCGTCGGTTTTGATTTATATTCGCAAATGCTTGAAGATGCAATCGCGCGCAAACAAGGCGATCCGGCGGCTGAGAAAACACAAGTTGAGATTGATGTAGATGTGGATGCTTATATTCCAAGTGAGTATGTTTCCGACGAACGTCAAAAGATCGAGCTGTATAAACGAATCCGTGCCCTTTCGGGGGAAGAAGAATTCGTGGAGTTGCAGGATGAGTTTATTGACCGTTTTGGAGATTTCCCACAAGAAGTTGATGATCTGCTGGTCATTGGATTAATCAAACATTACAGTGAAGCTGCATTAATCGAGACCATTAAACAGCAAAACCATTCTGTAACTGTTACTTTCTCAGAAAAAGGAACCGAAAAATGGCCGGTTCAAGAAGTCTTCCGTGCTTTAGAGGGGATTCCTTTGAAAGTCGAGATGGACCCAGGTGAAAAGCTCACCGTGCAGTTTATGCTGAAAAAGAAGATGCACGACTATGAATGGCTGCAGCATATTTTGAACTTTGTAAAAGCCTTAAATGTGTATGTTGAAGAGCAAGTGGAGCTACCCGTAGAGAATGAGGGTTAAAGCTAATGAGTAAACAGCAAAATTCTCTTCATTCGATTGTAAAAGGGGGGCTGCTTTTGACCCTCAGCTCCTTTCTGGCGAAGCTATTAAGTGCTTTATACAAAGTCCCTTTCCAAAATTTGACAGGAGATGCTGGCTTCTATGTTTATCAGCAAATTTACCCTATTTACGGCTTGGCCGCGTCCTTGTCTTTAACGGGCTTGCCGGCCTTCGTCTCAAAAATTGTTTCGGAAGCAGAGGATGAATGGATGCTTAAACGATCCTTGCAGGAGTTAAATACTTGGCTGGTGTCAGCAAGCCTCCTGCTCTTTTTCTTTTTACAGTTTAGTGCTCGTGGAATGGCGGCCGCAATGGGCGATGTGAATTTAGCAAGTGTTATTCAATCCGCGGCTTATTTCTTTTTGTTTTTACCCTTGCTTGCTTTACTGCGGGGGTATTTTCAAGGAGGCGCCGACATGCTGCCTACAAGCGTCTCGCAAGTGGCTGAGCAATTGGTGCGTGTTGTGATTTTACTAGGAGTGGCGGTGCTATTTACCCAAAAACCTTGGAGCGTCTATGAAATGGGGGCGTATGCGTATCATTCTGCATGGATTTCTGCTCTTTTTGGACTAGTTGTTTTAGGAGGCTTCCTGAGACAAAAAGCTCCTCAAATAAACATACGGCAAACGATCCGACCGCGCTGGTCTCTCAAAATGGGGCGGCGCTTACTCACGGAAGGCTTACTGCTGGTTGCAGTGAGCAGTTTGCTGGTGCTGCTCCAGTTTATCGATTCCTTTACGGTCTATAATGGCTTATTGGATGCGGGCTGGGGAAGTGAACACTCGATGATCCTTAAAGGGGTTTATGATCGGGGTCAGCCTTTGCTTCAATTGGGGCTTGTCGTCGGCATGGGCTTCTCTATGACGTCTCTGCCTCTTCTTCGAAAATGGGCAGTAGCGGATCATTGGAAAGAGTGGCTAGAAAATGCCTCAACGGTCATTAAAATAACGATTGTGCTCTCAAGTGCAGCGGCCGTCGGTTTAGCTGCAGTGATGCCTTGGATGAATGAAACGCTTTTTACAGACCGGGCGGGCACGCAGACATTGCAGCTTTTGATGGTGAGTGTATTTATCGCTTCCTTTATTTATGCTATTCATATGATTTTGCAAAGCACGAACACGGCTGAAAATAGTCTGCTTATATTAGCCGCTGGATTAGGATTTAAGCTGCTAATGAATCAATGGGTCGTAAAAAACACTGGAATTATCGGTTCAAGCATAGTCACTATCTTGTCGCTGCTCATTATTTGTTTATTGATGGCTCAGATGCTTCCGGCAGCTTTATGGCAGCAGGTGTTTCGAGATTGGTTCCCTGTAAAATTAGGCGGCTTGCTATTAGGGATGTATTTCCTTGTCTTTGAAAGTCTTTCTGCTTTAGAGTCCGTCTTAAATTTCTCTGGAAGATTGGGCAGTCTGCTGCTCACTTTAACAGGCGTAGGAATCGGAGCGCTTTTCTTTGTTGGCGGTGCGCTTGCCAGCAAGCTTTTAGACAATAAAACAATTCAACAATTACCATTTAAAAAAATAACAAATAAACTGAAAAGAAAGTAGGTTTTGTATGGGGACAATTTATATTTTTGGCTTAGGGCCTTCTCATCTGGGGGAGATGCCAAAAAACGTTTATGAAACGATTAAACAGCAAGATAAAATTTATCTGCGAACGATTGAACATCCGGCGGCTAAAGAATTGCTGGCAGAGGGTTTCACGATTGAATCCTTCGACTCTATTTATGAAGAAATGGACGAGGAATTTGAGCAGGTCTATCCCACGATTGTAAAAGAATTGATGAAAAAGGCAGCGACTCAAGATGTCTATTATGGTGTTCCCGGACATCCAGCGGTCGCCGAAGCTTCCGTAAAATTACTGCTTGAATCAGAGGCACCGACGAAAATAATTGGCGGAAAAAGTTTTATCGATGATTTGTTTGCAGCAGTTGGAATCGATCCTATTGAAGGTTTCCAATTAGTGGATTCTTTCGATCTGAATGCGGATGAAATTTATCCCGGACATCATTTGATTGTCATGCAAGTCTTTCATTCCATGATTGCAAGTGAAGTTAAATTGGCCTTGATGGAAATCTACCCGCCTGAACATCAAGTGTGCATGATTGATGCAGCTGGCGGGGCAGACGAAAAAACGACCTGGTTACCTTTATATGAATTAGATTTTTTCGATGAAATCCATAACTTGCGCTCTGTGTATATCCCGCCGCTTTCTCGAGATAAGGCCGTCCATTCCTTTGCGACGATGCAATCTTATATTGATGAAATTTTTGGTGAAAAAGGCGATGCATGGGCGAAAGCACAGACTGGACAAACCTTTCTGAAGTATTTCCAAGAAGAGCTGGACGAATTAAAAGCCGCTTATAAAAAGGACGATTTGGATAATGTAGTAGAAGAACTGGGCGATTTAATGATGCAAATTTTATACCAGACAGCAGTCGGCGAAAAAGAAGGCTATTTCTCTCTAGAAGAAGTTTTAGCAGGAATCAATCGTAAATTGCGTCGGCGTCATCCTCATGTGTTTGATGGAGTAGAAGCGAATACACCAGAAGAAGTGGATGCCTTATGGCAAAAAATCAAGAAAGAAGAACGAAAGGATAAGGAGAGTTAATATGCGATTAGACAAATTTTTAAAAGTTTCCCGGATTATTAAACGCCGGACCATTGCGAAAGAAATTGCAGATCAAGATCGGGTGCTGGTAAATGGGCGCCCAGCTAAATCGTCAACAAAAGTAGCAGTGGGTGATGAGTTGGAAATCGTCTTTGGAAATAAAGCACTCGTTGTCCGGGTAGAAGATTTAAGAGACACCACGAAAAAAGCAGAAGCTGAAGGCATGTATACCTTAATAGAAGAACGGTACGAAGAACAATAAAAGAAAAGACAACCTCTTTTTCCGAAAATCACAAACCTTCAAGTGAATCAATTGCATTTTTGCGGTGGTCTGCGTTAGGGTATAAGTGTGGAACAAAGACGAAAGGGGTTTTAATTTATGAGAAGAAATAATGGAAGTTTATTACTTAGTGTACTAGCAGGAGCAGCAGTAGGGGCACTTGCAGCCGTACTCTTTGCACCAAAATCTGGAAAAGATCTGCGGAAAGATATAAAAGATGAAGCAGATAAAGCAGTAGACACTGCTGGAGATTATATGGATATCGCAAAAGAAA
>CAZKSU010000007.1:0-23666 GCA_964555455.1 uncultured Carnobacteriaceae bacterium | reverse complement strand
GGGTTTTAGTTGATGCATTTTTAATTCCAGGAATGATTCGAGAACAATCGGCTGTCCTGAGAGAATCTTTTGCAAGAGATGTTCTAGCGCAACAAACAAGTAGACGAAGCGAGTTTGAGTCTGACGAAGCAGAGTTTGATTTCTAAAAAATCTATTCAATACCTAACAGGAAGGGGCGGCGGAGGCTGCTTCTTTTTTAATTTTTCTAATATGACCGGTTTGTGTTTTTTTCATCTGCAGAACGACTAGAAAATATTCATGTTTATGCTATAATAGTCATCTGATGATTAAAAATATTTTTTTTGGCCAAGGCGCGACTGATTCTGAAGTGGTGCTTTTTTGTTTGGAAAAAAGGATAGGAGATGAGAAATATGACG
This sequence comes from uncultured Carnobacteriaceae bacterium, assembly GCA_964555455.1. Taxonomy (GTDB): domain Bacteria; phylum Bacillota; class Bacilli; order Lactobacillales; family Carnobacteriaceae_A; genus Atopostipes. The sequence goes on along the minus strand of CAZKSU010000007.1, from coordinate 23,289 downwards.
CTTTACAGATTGTTAGATAAAGTAACGGCAGTTGAAGGAGTGAACTTTGAATTTCAAAAGATTGACGGCCAGCAGCTGCTGCTTTTGATGAAAGATGGAGATCCTATAGCAGATGTCTTTGTCGATGAATATGAATACAACAAAGACTATATGAAGCTTTATCATTTGAACCTCTATGATATGTTTGAAGTGGATCAAGCCTTATATGACTTCACTCAGACCCCTGTTCACGAAAGAGGCTTGCAATTATTATAGAGAAACTAACCGGCAAAAGTTTGCACTCTTTTGCCGGTCTTTTTTGTCAAATTTTCTGATACCCCACCAACGTATCCCTAAGCTCCACATGCCGGATTTGATGCAGTTCACATGTGGCTTGGCGCCCGTCGATTAGACGTAAATAGATTTTGCCATCCGTATACTCAAGCACCCATGCACTGCAAATTCCGGTAACAAAGGCCGTTTCTGACGATGTCTGCCTGCATCTGAATCGGTTTTTTATTCAAGAAAGTTGCAGCATTTCCGACATTTTCTCTTTCGTGGCGAAATCATTTAGACTTTCTTCTTTCTCAATTTCTTCAACGCATCCGTCTGGGCTGATAAATTAAGTCTTTGCCCTTTCATCATTCCCTGATCTTTATAGCCTAATTGATCCGGTGTCACTCTAATCCCTTCTTTTTCCGTAAAACCATCTCTTTTTATTTCACTATAAGAAAACATAGTCTTTTGATCAAATGTTTTGAGAGAAGAACTGGAAATAAGGTACAATAGCTTTACTTTCCGAGAGGAAGAAAGCTAAAAGAAAGGATCACATCATGTCTGTATTTGCATTGTTGCTTGCCGGGTTTCTCCTTATTCTCTCAGGCGGTTTCTTATTCGTCGGCATCGTCGGCTTTTTCGCTTTGTTTATCCGCTTGGGCCGCTTTTTAGATCGGAAAAACCAGGAAAGAAATCAGTAAGTATGAGAAGAGCGCTCGAAGTTTACCTTATTCATTCGAAGAAATCCCAATTAGAAAGAGCCGCTTTCTAATTGGTTTTTTGTTTATTTACGTTTAAAAATCAGCTCCTTCAGCCCGTCTTCCATGCTAAAAAAGGCATCTTATGCTAATTTAGATACGTAGAGACGGAGTAGAAAAGAGAGAGTCCGTGCTATCTGAAGGTGGTCCGCTTGGAAAAATGGACCTTGGTATTGGATACATAGTAAAAAATAAAAAGTGAGAGACAGGAAGTGATGAGATGAAGCATTCAGAAGGAAAATCAAAAGCAGAAAAAAGCAATGAGGAATTGGCGCAGGACCGGACGGCATTAGCGGAGCTGCGGAGTGATCTAGCGCAAAACCGTACTTTACAAGCAGCGGAACGGACGTATGCTGCCTGGGTTCGTACCGGTTTTACAATCGCAGGTGCAGGGTGGACCTTAGCCCAAGCGCTGCAAAGTTCTGAAAGCAGGGAGGTCGCCTTGATTATCGGCGGTACTTTAATTGTTTTAGGCTTGCTGTGTTTTGTTTATGCTTGGTTTGGCTTTAAAAGCGTCTTTGATTACCTCAGAAATACTCTGGGGGCAGAAGATGCCAGTAAATACCCCTTCACAATGAACTTAACGACTGTCACCATTATATCGGTCGTTTTATTTATCATCTTTGTCGTTGGTTTTTGGCTGCTGCTCTTTTAGCGAATCGGAAAGAAGAGAGAAAATTAGACTTGTGTTTATTAAAAAAACAATTGAGTTGAAGCCAAGTTCATTCTTTTGAGAAAATTTAAAAAATGAATAAATGAAAAGGTAGGGAGAAAAATGGAAAATAAAAATGGAACAAATCAGCCGAATGAGCAGAGGATAGTGGACGGCCAAGAGCCTACACGTCCTCCGCATTCCAATAACCCGGATGGGATTAATGTGGCGGATGCTTCTTTAAAAGGAGTAGGCATGCGCGATGTGTACGAAGCAGAAGAGAGAAGGCAAACGGAGAAGGAAAAAGCTCCTGCATCGGATGCCGGCGAGAAACGAAAAGGCAGAGTTGCGGATGTCATGGCCAGTCTGGTCAATGCGGTCTCTAACGTGCCGGATGGTTTGGCCACTGCTTTAATGGTGGGGGTCAACCCGATTCACGGGTTATACTCGACCATCTTGGCGCCGACGATTGGGAGCCTGGTCTCCAGTTCACAAATTATGATAGTGGGGGTTACCGTAGCGGCGTCGGTTTTCGCCGGACAAGCAATCTCAGGTGTACCTGAAGCGCAGCGACTGCCGGCTTTGTTCACCTTTGTCGTGCTCGCCGGAATTTTCCTGATGCTCTTTGGTTTCTTGAAATTCGGGCGCTTGAGTAAATATATTTCTTACCCGGTTATGCGCGGTTTTATGTATGGAGTAGGAATCCTACTGATTTTAGGTCAATTTTACGGGTTAGTTGGTTATACGCCGGAAGCCTCCAACAGTGTGCTTTCTTTTGTTGAAACCTTTGCCAATATCGGCAGCTGGAATTGGTGGGCTGTGTTGACGGCAGTGATTACGCTAGGGACGATGCTGTTCCTGCAAAGAACGCGAGTGAAGCTGTTTGCTTCAGCTATAGCGCTGGCCATCGGGACGCTCGTGGTTTATTTTGGAGGCTTAGATTCGGTAGAGATTGTGCAAGATATCAGCCGCATCCCGCGTGGTTTGCCTGAGTTTTCGATGCCGGATCTCTCGATTATTTCTCCGGAACTTATTTTTTATGCCTTAGCTTTAGCTGCGGTGATTGCGGTGCAAGGAGTGGGAGTCAGTCAGATGGCTGAAAACCCAGACGGCAGTCCGGTGGATTCTTCACGTGATATGATCGCTCAAGGAGCAGCCAATGTGGGAGTCGGTTTATTTTCCGGTATTCCAGTCGGCGGATCGATCGGCTCAACGGCACTGAATATGACATTAGGCGCGCAGTCTCGCTGGTCAGGTATTCTAGCGGGAGGCTGGATGTTAGCCATCGTCTTAATTTTCCCGGCTATTGTTGAACAAGTGCCTATGCCAGCACTGACTTCATTAATTATGGTTGCTGGATTTGGGGCCGTGAATGTGAAAGATTCGATTTCCATTTTACGAAGCGGCTGGTCGGCGGTGTTAGGTTTTTCTGTCACATTGCTTTCAGTCCTGATTTTCTCTATACCAGTCGCTGTTGCTGTCGGAGTGATGCTGACGATTGTTTATTATTTTGTCTCTTCAGCAAGTGATATTACAGTCACCCTTCACGAAAGAGACGGCGACCGCATTGTGGAGAAAGAATTGCCGGAAGTGCTGCCCAGCAATAAAGTTACGACGTTATGGATCGACGGCAGCTTGTTCTTCGCGGGCGCTCAAACCTTGAAGGAGAAATTGCCGCGAGTAGGGGATGCTGAAAATCCTGTGGTGCTGCTGCGCTTACGCAGTCAATCACAGATGGGTGCGACTTTGATTGATATTTTAGATGATTATGCGGAAGATTTAGAAGCTGCCGGCGGAAAGCTGTATTTAAGTGGCTTAGATCGCGACCAGCTGAAATATTTAAGAAACAGCGGCAAATTGGAAGAACATGCGGAAGCGGAATTTTTCGAAGAAACGAATATTATCAATGAATCGACTGAAATGGCCGTCACGCACGCGAATGAGTGGCTGCAAGACCGCCAGCAACGACGGATGCGAGAGTAATTCGGTCAAGCCTTATTTCAAGGAAACCCCTTGGAATGGGGCTTTTCTTTTGACTTTCTAAATAAATAAGCTTTTTTTAGCCTGAACCTTAAAAAAAAGCTTTATTTATTTTTAAAGAAGAGGTATACTGTGTTTGGTAGCGCTTCACTTACTTAGGGGTTAAAGAAAAAGTAGTTATGTTTTCTTCAGTTTTGCATACATACCTCAACTAAGGGAGTGGCGCGTCATGGAAAAAACAGAAAAAGAATCAATTGAATTATTGGATTTATTATCTAAATTAATGAAAGAAAAAGAACGCTCGGAATTATTAGATTTAATCCATAAAATATCTGAAGAGACAAGAACTTCTGATGCAGAGAACAAACAAAGCAATTCCTGCTTCTAATTCTTCGTTAGATGCCGGTTCACCCTTACCAGTGATCTGGTATTTTTTTTTGAGTTTGTATCCCTCGGCGATTTGTATCTGATCAATTGTCTTCTTTTGGTTGAGCATTTTTGCTCCCAATACATGCCATCCTCCTTGACCGAGTCTTTTTAGACGGATCGAGTTTGTTTGCTTTACATGTGCGTTTGGGGCACGTAATATAAAGAGTAGAAAAGATTGCTTACATGTCTAGTGTCGAATTGACAGAGGAAGAAAAGGTGAAACACCATGAAAAAATTTATGCTGGCGATTATCCTTCTAGCTGTTGGCGGAATAATAGTTTACGGGGTGTCAAATCGAGAAGAAGCGAAAGAACAGCCCGAAAGCAGAGAACAAGTTGAAAGATATGAACCTACTGAAACGCGTGAAGAACTTGAAAAAACGGAAGCTTTTATCCAGCGCTGGCTGCAAAATGACAATGGAACGATTGCCACCTACATTCTGGATGGTGAGGAGACAGATGAGGATTTAGTGAAAGGCAGAGAAACTTTAGCGGAGACAGTCGGTCTGTTTCTGCTTTACGCTCTAGAAAAAAATGACCAGTCGCTATTTGATTCTTATTACGACCAGTTCGAACAGTATTTTTTAAACAGCGATGGCTTTGTGGACTGGAAACTGAATGAAGAAGGAGAAAGCGAAGTATCAACGAATGCTTTAATTGATGATATCCGTATTATGGAGGCTCTTGTGCGTGCGGAAGAAAAATGGGGCGGCGCTCACTATGTGGAAACCGCCGAAATAGTGGGAGACTATTTAGACACTTACAATGTCAACAACGGCATATACGTCAATTTCTATGAAACAGAAGAGCATTATGCCAGTGAACAGGTGAAGCTTTCTTATATCGATGTTCAGGCCATGAATATCTCGGCGGATCAAGGACTGCTGGATGAGAAAACTGTAGCAAATACAGTTCAGGTATTGAAAGAAGCTCCTTTAAAAAATGGCTTTTATCCCATCTCATACAATGTAGAAACTGGAGACTATATGTATGATGAACAAGTGAATATTGTAGACCAGGCTATTTTAGCCTATCATTTTTCTCAAGTCGGTGAACGGTCAGAAGAATTTCTGGCTTTCATACAAAATGAAATGGACACTAGAGGCCTTATCCATGGGATGTACGATCTTGATACAAAGGAACCTGCTGTGAATTATGAATCGCCTGCTATTTATGGCTACCTTATTTCCTATGCTTTGTATGCTGGAGAAGAAGAATTAGCCCAGACCATTTACGACCGGATGAAAGAGTACCAAGTGATGGATACGGAGAGCGAATACTATGGAGGCTACGCCATCACAAACGAAGATACCCATATTTTTGATAATTTAGTTCCGCTTATCGCAGAACAAGCGATGCTCAATAGATAAAAAGCTAAAGAACGCACAAGAATGAGGGAATTCTTGTGCATTTTTTATTCCTTCAGATGGCCAGCGGTTGGGAATTCTATTCAGATGTAGTAAAATCGAAAGCAAAGATTGAGTGTTCCCATTATTGTTAAATAGCCAAACTAAAAAGGAGCGGAAGAGGATGGACAGTTCTTCAGAAAATGTAAAGATAACCGGCGGCGAAAATTGCGGAAATTCACCTAAAATGCTGCTGCTCAGAGATTTTACGATTGCTTGTGCCAGAAAAGATATCGGCTTCTGTATGGAGTGGCTGACGGATGACATTGTCTGGGAAATGATCGGCGACAAACGCAGGGAAGGGCATGCGGATGTTAAAGAAGCGCTTAACCGGATAAGCGACTATGACATACAAGAGCTGCAACTGGAAAATATTCTGACCCATGGGAAGGCAGGGGCAGTTAATGGAGCCGTTGTTTTAAAGGATCAGCGAGTTTTTTCATTTTGCACGGTCTATAATTTTAAAGGGCACAGCAAAGATGCAAAACTCGAAAAAATGACTTCCTATATTATCCAAACCTCTTAAACGGACGTTTCTTGGCATAGTATTTTATCTTCAATTATGGTAAAATAGAGTGTCTCAAGAGATTAAGAAGCAAAGGATGGATTCAAATAGCTGCTTTAAAATTAGACGATCATATCACCGTTATCGACTTTGAAACCACTGGCTTTAGTGCAGAACGCCATGAAATTATTCAAATGGGAGCGGTAAAGTACCGCAATGGCAAAGAAGTTGCCCGTTTTGAACGCTTTGCAGAGCCATTTTATCCTATTCCATGGAAAATCACACAGCTTACAGGCATCTCCACTGAAATGGTCATGGACGCACCGCCGATTGAGCAGTCGCTTCGTGAGCTGCATGCCTTTTTAGAAGGTGAAACGATTGTGGCACACAATGCGAATTTTGATATGAAGTTTTTGCTGGAGAATTTTAGACGCCATGAAATTGACCATGAACCGTTCAAAGTGGTGGATACAGTCAGACTGGCCCGCAAAAGCATTGTCGGTCTGCCAAATTATAAATTGCCGACCCTGAAAGCTTTTCTCGGCATCGAGATTGGCTCGCACCGGGCGATTGAGGATTGCTTAGTGACGGGTGAGTTATATTATTACTGTAAAAACGTACAAGAAACCTACTTTTAGAAGAAAGTCCTGCTTAAGGTGCAAACACCTTAGTGGGGCTTTTCTGTCTTTTACGATACAATTCTTTTATTAAATAGAAGCAGGTGACTGAGATGGCTGTTACAACTTCAATCTTTTCCTGGCATAGAGAGCCGCTTGAACAAGCGGAAAAAACGTGCCGATTTCTGGCTGAACACAAAATAGATCATCTCTACCAAATGATTTCACCTAAAGATTCCCCTCAGAGAATCCGGCACTTTCTTCACACAGCGGACATGTATCAACTAAGTGTTTATTTTCTGATTGGCGAAGCCGAATGGGCCCTAGATCCGCAGGCGAAAGAGGCAGTGCGTGCACTGGAAGAGCTGATTCCGTATCAAGAGTTGGTGAAAGGGGTTATTTTGGATATCGAGCACATACGATGGGAGCTGTCCTATCTGAAGAACGGCCAAAAACGATTGACCAATTGACTTATGATATTGCGAGCAAGGAGCGGGTATAATGCACATGAAATGACATGGATACGTCGAAGAACAGTTAAAAAAGCCACTCATTTCGAGTGGCTTTTGAGCACTAGAGCATTATTTATTCATCCATGGCATCGACAATGGCTTGCAGGTAACCATTTGTATCCACAAATGACGCACCTGAAACAACATCCGTGATGTCATCGTCTTCGCCTAGGTTTTCTACTTCATCCGCAGCAGATTCAATTTCGTCGGCTGTTTTTCCTGCTGCATACTCAAGAATATTCATCATGTTTTCGCTATAGGTCATCGTTGCACCAGCATGTTCGGCCATCATTGAAGAATACGCGTCGTTATTTTCCATTTTCGAAGCTAAGACAACATCTTCATTATAATTTTCACCAAATGTTTGGTCACTATTTGGGACACCATCAAAGGCTTCTGGATCAACAAATTGAAGTTCATCCATCGCTGCTGTTAGTACAGTGTCTCCATCGTGCAAGACGGCTACAATCGCAAAGGACTGATTCCCATGCGGTGCTTCCAGAGAGTAGCTCAATTCGGCATTGCCTAATTCAACACCTTCAGCTCCAGGGAACTCCATGCCACCATTTGCCGTATTCACAATAGCTTGCAAGTAACCATTTGTATCGACAAAAGTGGCTCCGGAGACGACATCAGCAATTTTATCGTCTTCGCCTAAACTATCTAACTCAGCAATGGCATCTTCAATTTCAACGAGAGTTTTGCCAATCGCAAAATCTTGGATGGCATCCAAGTTCTCATTGTATGAGTTTGTTGCTCCTGCAATATCTGCCATCATGTCAGAGTAGTCCTCGTCATTTTTGCGTTTGCTAACTAAAGTAGACTCTTCAGAGTAGCCATCGCCAAATGTTTCATCTGTGTTTGGCACCCCTTCCCAATTGTCACCTTCCATAAATTGGTATTCATCGATGATGACATCATAAACAGTATCGCCATCCATCACTACAAAAGTGGAAGCAAAGGATTGGTTTCCATGTGGGGCAGTGTACATTGCTCTAATCGAAATGTCAGCAGCTTCAGTAGCTGTATTGTCTGTTGCATCTGTTCCTTCTTGTTCCGTTGTTTCTTGCTCAGCTCCAAGTTCTTCCGTCGTCTGCTCGACAGCGTCTTCCTCAGTAGCTGTTTCTTCTGGTACTTCTTCTGTGGTTCCGCATGCAGCTAATAATAGAGCAGCCGCAAGTAGGCCATATTTCAATTTATCCCTCATCTTTTTTATCTCCTTTTTTCTAGGTTTTTTTCATGTTAATTATATCACATACTTGCAAAAAAAGAAATAGGAAAGAAAAAGAACACAAAGAAATATTTCTTTGTGTTCTATAAAAGAAAGTAACATCAATATTTTACAAAATAAAGAATCATTTATTTCACAAGTGATTACACACACAAACAATAAATTATCCTAAGGCCCAGACCATCAAAGTAATGGCGATGACCCCGGTGATCATGGAAATAAACAAGTTATCCATTTTCAATGAAATAATGGCCACAATAACTGAAGGCAGCAGTTTCAAGTTTTCAAGGGGATGCAGCGCAAACTGCTCCTCCCAAAAGAAAATGTCGGAAAAGACAAGGGCGCTGAAAATGGTCACTGGAATATAAGACATCCATTTGGTTAAAGCCGGTGAAAGATTTCTGTTTTCTAAAGCGAACAGAGGGATAATCCTTGGCAGCATCGTTGTTAAGCCTAAACCGACCACCAAGACCCACTGATTATCGACCATGTTCAATTCCTCCTGTCCTTCTGATTTTATACGTATCCAAATAATAGCCTACAAACGATCCAACCACGGCCGCCAGTACCAGCGCCATATTGTTTTGGAAAATGACTTTCAAAAGAACAGCCAAGAGGCCAGAAAAAATACCGGCTACGATATATGTACGCGACGTGAATTGCGCAAGCATCAAACTGATAAACATTGCGGTCATGAAAAAGTTAATAACCGTTACAGGAATACTGACTGCAGTACCGATCAAAGCCCCTAGCCAGTTGCTGACAACCCAAGCGGAATAGGCCATGATATTGGCATACAGCGCTTTGTTCTGCGACCAGTCCACATTGTTTTCAAATTGAAAAATATTGACCCCATATGTTTCATCCGCCGTAGTATGCCCAAACAGCGTCAGAAATCCTTTGGAGCGGCCGCGCACATATTGCGACAAACTCGAAGTCATCAAAGACATGCGTAAACTTAAAAATAAGTTTAAGGTCAAAATCGAGGGCACACTCGCGCCTAAACCCACCATCGAACTGGTCATAAATTGACCCGCTCCCGTAAAGGCTAAAACACTCATGACAGTGATACCTAAAGGCGTGAAACCCACACCTGCTAAGCCAATACCGGAGGCTAATCCTAAAGGAATATAACTTAAAGCCACCGCACCAATTTTCTGCGAACTATCGACTAAATCATCCTTAAACATGTAACCACCCTCATTTCAATAAAGTATGATACATTCTAACATAACTATTCATCAAATGCTCATAATCTTTTAATCCGTGAAATCAGTCTCCTTCTCCTGTAAAATGGGTGAGACGAAAAGATGCAGAAAGAAGGAATGGCATGAAAGTAGAAGAAAGACTAGAAAATATTTTAACGGCATTAGAAGAGACCAGCGAACCGATTGTCGCGCGGAAGCTTGCTGAGAAATTTTCTGTCAGCCGCCAAGTAATCGTAGGCGATATCGCTTTGCTGCGGGCAGCCGGACAGGATATTTTATCAACGCCTAAAGGGTACTTGCTCAACCGGCAGCTGGCCAGCGAGATTACGAAAAAATACGTCTGCAAGCATTCAATCGAAGAGACGGTAGATGAGATTACAACGATTGTCGAAAATGGCGGGAAGATTCTGGATGTAGCCATCGACCATCCCGTCTACGGGGAACTGACAGGAACGCTCAATATTTTTACACAAGCGGATGCCGATCACTTTAATGAAAAAGTCAAAAAAGGGGAGACCTCTCTTTTGTCTGAACTGACCGAAGGGGTGCATATTCATACCATTGCGGCAGCCACAATGGAACAGCTGGCAACTATTGAAACCAAGCTGAGAGAGAAAGGGTATCTCTACGAAAGTTATTGACATTCTCCAAGAAATTATATACAATTTACAGGTGTCAAGACACCTGTAAAAAGGAGAGTATTCAATGCATACAAAAGCAAAGGCAACGAAGATGACGACGACCGCTTTACTGATGGCGATTGCGATTCTTCTGCCGATTATTATGCCTATTAAAGTGGTGATTGGCCCGGCTTCTTTTACTCTGGCCAGTCACGTGCCGATTTTTATTGCGATGTTTTTCTCGCCGAGCATTGCCGGGACGGTTGCTTTAGGGGCGACACTGGGATTTTTCTTGGCCGGTTTCCCGATTATTGTAGTTCTGCGGGCGCTCAGTCAAGTTCTTTTCGCCTATGTCGGTGCTAAAGTGTTAGAAAAACAGAATGCGCTGGGGGAACTAAGCCAGTCTGTTGTGAAAAGCCAGCTGTTTTCTTTAGGCATCGGTCTGATTCATGCAATAGGTGAGACGGCGATTGTCTCGCTCTTTTTCTTTGGCGGCCTCGGTTTGGATACGAGCCAGGGCTTTTTCTACACGGTCTTTTTACTCGTGGGCGCAGGAACGCTAATCCACAGCATGGCCGATTTCTTCATTGCACAATCTATATGGAAAGCGCAAAAGAGCCGCTTGCTTGATCTGAAAGTAAAAATGGCATAGAGGATAAAAGCACCTGTCTCTGACAGGTCTTTTTTGCTTGAACCGCACGAATCTGTCAAACGATTTATAGAGGAGATAGACCGTTTATCTCCTCTATAATCAAAATTCTTTCACAAAAAAATCAAAGGAGTATACTATAGTAAGCATTCAGTCATTCAAACAAGGAGGGTATGTATGAGCAAAGTTGTATTTTTTGATGTCGATGGGACGCTGATGACTTTACAAAACCGGCTGCCAGTATCCACTAAACAAGCGGTCAAATTACTAAAAGAGAACGGGCATATCCCGGTTATTTCTACCGGCCGCCCGCCGGGAATGTTGCTGCCGGTCGCGGAAGAATTAGGGATTGATAATTATATTTCCATGAATGGGCAGTATATTTCCGCAAAAGATGAGGTTTTATATACCAATCCTTTGCCGACTGATTTGTTAGAGGATCTGATTCAGGAAAGCTACAAGCTAGGGGACCGCACGTTTTTAATCTCAGAAGATCAAGTCATCGGCAATACATTTATGGCGGAAATGATGGATCCGGATTTCTTAACGTATGTGTATACGCATCTGACGCAGCTGCCCGATGAAGTGACGATGGAATTGTTTAAGCATATGTCAGAGAAGCCGCTGCCGCGCGACCGCTATGAAGGGAAAGAGATCTTATTGGCTTTTATACATACCGATGAAGAAAAAGATGCGGTTTACCGTGAACAATTCCCCGAACTCCATTTCACCCGAGCGACACCTTATTTAGGGGAAGCATTGATGAAAGGGTCTCATAAAGCGACGGGTATGAAGCGGATTTTAGACCATTTTGGAAAAGACGCATCGCAGACCGTAGCATTTGGCGACAGTTTAAATGACATTGAAATGCTCCAGTTTGCTGAGGTTGGTGTGGCGATGGGCAATGGACGCGAAGAGCTGAAAGAAGTAGCGGACTATGTGACTGCGAATGTTGGAGAAGACGGCATTTATAAAGGGTTGAAACGGCTGAAGCTGATTTAAACGGATAGGCCAGTCAAGCGGCTGCTTTTGATTTTCTTTTTGAATCTCTGAGCAGATTCTTTGATTAAACGGAGCCGCAGTCCGTATACTATATCTAGACTTCTTGATGTTTCGAGAGACGAACTCCGTGTGCATCAAGCAGTGACAGAAAAAATATTTCTCCCTTAAAAGCCTCACATCTTTTCTTTGATGTGGGGCTTTTACCCTGTATTTTTTAAAAATTCATAAAGGGATTAACAAAACCGTATTAGAACGGAAAACTTTATGTTAAACTAAGAGAGGTATAATTCAGTATGTAAATATATTCAAAAATGAGTGAGTATATTTTCTCGAAACATTTTAACTTAGAAAGACAAAAGGTGACTAAGTATTATGAAACAGTATAGCTTATCCTCATATAGAGGTTTATTATCTAAATTAAATGTATTAAAAAATGAAAATTTATCCTCTTCCGCGGATGTTCTCGTCAGCGAGATTACTTATAATTCTAAAGAGGTTGTTCCTGGAACATTATTCGTGTGTAAAGGAGCGAATTTTAAAGAAGAGTATTTAATCGAAGCGATTGAACGAGGAGCAGTTGCCTACGTGAGCGAAGTTGCTTATGATTCCGCAGCAATTCCTGCATTTATTGTTTCAGATGTACGGAGAGCGATGCCTTATTTGGCCGATCTCTTTTTTGATTCACCGAGTCAAAAGTTGAACATTGTTGCCGTTGGCGGCACCAAAGGGAAAACGACGACGACACATTTTATTAAAGCCATTATTGATGCTTATTTAAAAGAACAGCAGAAGAAAGAAAGCGGCTTGATTTCGTCCATTAAAGTGTTTGACGGTCTTTCGGAATATCCGGCAGCCAATACTACACCGGAAGCCATTCCGCTGCAGCGCTATTTAGCCAATGCGGTGGAAGCGGGCTTGGACTATATGGTGCTTGAAGTATCCAGTCAAGCGCTGAAATACAATCGTGTGGACTGCATCCATTTTGATGTCGGCATTTTCCTGAATATCTCAAATGATCATATTAGCCCGGTTGAACATGAAGATTTTAAAGATTACTTCCAGTCTAAAATGAAAATGTTTGAACAAACCGATTTAGCGGTGGTCAACCAGGATTCCGATGAAATTGAAAAAGTTTTAGAAGCGACCAAGCAGACGAAACAGGTCGTGACTTACAGCAAGAAAAAGGCGGATGCTGATTTCTTTGGCCATGCCATTCAAAACAAACGCTTAGAAGCGGTTTTCAGCATCCAAGGGCCTGATTTTAACGAAGAATTTAAACTAGCCATTCCCGGCGGCTTTAATGTGGACAATGCTTTAGCCGCTGTCACCACAACAGTCTCTATGGGAATTCCGTACACGTTCGCGAAACAGGTGCTGGCTGAAGTAAAAGTGCCGGGACGCATGGAGATGTGGGAAAGCCAAGATGGTTTAGTCACAACGATTGTCGACTATGCGCACAATAAACTGAGCTATGAAAGCTTGTACCCGGCTTTGCGCGAAGAATATCCGGATGCTCATATTGTGGCCGTGTTCGGCGCACGCGGGGGCAAAGCGCTCAACCGACGCAAAGAGCTGGTTGACATTGTCGGGCAATATGCAGACGAAGCAATTTTAACCATGATTCATCCTGACCATGAAAATCTGGCGGACATCAATAAAACCTTAGTCGAGAATTTAGAGCCTTATCATCTGCCTTATAAAATTATCGATGACCGAGGAGAAGCGATTCGTGAAGCGATCCGCTCAGCCGAGGGAAAAACCCTGTTGGTCATCACAGGGCGCGGACATGAAGACAATCAAAAAATCCAAGGGAAGTATTATAAAACTCCGACCGATTTGGAATATGTCAAAATGTACATGAAAGAATACGATGAAAGAGCTTCTGTCAAATAAAAAATGCATAGACCTGCCTTTAGAGCCTAATCCTCTAAAAGCAGGCTATTTTTGTTTAACCTGAAGAATTTTCCACAATACATAATTGTTATGTTAGAATGAGATGAAGAGAATTTAATTCAATCGTCTTGTTTTTCAGGGAAAAGACTACGTAAGGAGAATCATTATGCCAACAACCAAATATCTCAAAATGTTATCTAAATCCTTTCCAAACATTGCGAGTACAACAACTGAAATTATCAACTTAGAAGCCATTTTGAACCTGCCCAAAGGAACGGAGCATTTTGTCAGTGACCTTCATGGCGAGTATGAAGCTTTTCAGCATGTTCTAAGAAATGGTTCTGGAAATGTCAAAGAAAAAATCAAAGAAATCTTTTATGGACGTCTCACTGAAGAAGAAATGGATACCTTAGCGACCATTATTTATTATCCAAGAGATAAAGTGACACTCCTTTTAAAACAATTGCAGACTAAAGAAGAACAGGACGAATTTTACCGTGTCACACTTTCGCGCCTGCTTGAATTATGTGTCTTTGCGGCATCGAAATACACACGCTCAAAAGTGCGTAAAGCTTTGCCGGAGGAATTCGCATATGTCATCGAAGAATTGCTGTCTCGAGATGACAAATTTTTAAATAAAGATGACTATTATAATGAAATCATAACCAGTATTATTGAACTGGACCGGGCTTATGATTTTGTCGCGGCGATTTCTTACTTGATTCAGCGCCTTGTCGTTGATCATCTGCATGTGCTAGGGGATATTTACGACCGGGGCCCTTACCCGGAAAAAATTGTTGACCGCTTAACGAAACACCATTCCTTGGATATTCAGTGGGGCAACCATGATATTTTATGGATGGGAGCAGCGAGCGGCTCGAAAGCCTGTATTGCTAATGTGCTGCGTATTAGTGCTCGTTACGACAACTTAGAAACGGTGGAAGATGCATACGGAATCTCTCTTCGTCATCTGCTGACTTTCGCGGGAACTACATATCCAAACGTGAACAATCCGACCTTTATACCCAAACAAGATGCAAGCAAAGGTGTGGCCTTTTATGAACACGAAGATACACAGATGGCGAGTATCCAGCAGGCCATGGCCATTATCCAGTTTAAGTTAGAAGCGGATATCATTAAACGCAATCCGGATTTTGAAATGGAACACCGTTTGCTCCTAGATAAGATCGATTATGAGAACATGACGATTAATATCGAAGGGGAAGAGTATGCGTTGACAGGGTTTGATTTTCCGACGATTGACCCGGAAGACCCCTATAAACTGACGCCGGAAGAAGAGGAAGTCATGAATCGTTTAGTGCATTCTTTCAGACAATCAGAGCGCCTGAAAGAACACGTCCGCTTCTTAGTCAATAAAGGCGGCATGTATTTAGTGTACAATGATAACTTGCTGTTCCACGGCTGTGTGCCGATGTATGAAGACGGCACATTGATGTCGGCGCACTTTAATGGAAAAGAATATTCAGGGAAAGCGCTCTTTGATGTTTTTGACGAAGCTGTCCGCCAAGGGTTCATTAATCGAAAAAGCGAAGACAATGAAAGATATCTGGACTTGATCTGGTATCTGTGGAATGGCCCTGTTTCGCCCTTGTTTGGAAAAAAGAAAATGACGACTTTTGAGCGTTATTATGTTCAAGACAAGAGCACACATGAAGAATATAAAAATGCCTATTACCAATTGCGGGAAGAGGAGGAGGTCATCCTCAATTTGCTGGAGGAGTTTGGCGTTTCTAAAGAAAAAGGACATGTCATTAACGGCCATACGCCAGTGAAAGAGAGAAAAGGGGAAGACCCGATTAAAGCCAACGGGCGCATGCTTGTCATTGACGGCGGTTATTCGAAGGCGTATCAAGGCACAACTGGTTTAGGGGGCTATACCCTCTTGTATAACTCTTACGGTTTACAATTGGTGGCTCATCAGCCTTTTACTTCACGTGAAGATGCGATTGAAAACGAGTCCGATATCGCTTCGACGCGAAGAGTCGTAGACCGGGAATTAAAGCGAAAGAAAGTAGAAGAAACCGATGTTGGGCGCAAATTAAAAGAACAGATTGAAGTTTTAAAAGAACTCTTGCGGGGTTACCGTGACGGAACGATTGCTGAGAGATAATTCAGCTCAACTGTTCAGCCCATCAGACTGTCTACCTCTAGGTAGGCAGTCTTTTTCATTTCAGTGAGCATTCACTATCTGATACAATTAATTGAATAGAAGGTAGAGGAGGAAAAGATGGTGCTTTTAGAAAAATATCTTCAAAAACAGAACAGCTCTGCAGGTATAGTGGCTGATTTCAGTGCAGAAGAGCTGGACAGTATACCGATTGTTTCCTACCCCGATGAATTGCTTCAAGCCATCGGTGAGATAGCTGGAAAAGATCCTGCCGTTGTTTTGTATGAGCTGCTGACCATGAAAAATAAAGACGAAGTTGTCCAAGTCCGCTCTATTGAAGAGTTTCGGGAAGCGGTTTGGAATCGAGTGCCTTATATTTTTATTCCAGAGCCTTTTCGCAGCGAACAAAGCAGACTCGTGAATTCCGTGATGTTTGAGAAAGATACATTAGGTGTGGAGTTAGGCGCAAGAGGAATAGCCAATATTTTAGCGGATCTCATTTATCGTGTCCAAATGAAATTCAGTAAGGACAGTCCAGAATTCAAAGAATTGAAAAGCAAGTTGCGCCGCTATCATGTGCGTTGGCAAGATAAAAGCGGCCATCTGATTTACGAAAGAGAACAGCGGTATTAAACCATTAAGTGAAGGCACCTTATACGCTGGTGCCTTGTTTAATGGATGGAGCGATCGCTTGGTTATCGTTCTCTTTTTTTTAGATTTGATGGTATAATGTTTGATAAGTTAGCATGCGGTTAAAATAGATGTGTTATTAAATATCGGAGGGACAGCTATGAAATTATCGAAACGAATTCAAGAAGTTGAAGAATCCGCCACTTTGGCGGCCACTCAAAAAGCACGCGATTTGAAAGCAGAAGGCCATGATGTCATTTCATTGACCGTTGGGGAATCGGATTTCCCGACACCAGACTATATTGCAGAAGCAGCTATTGAGGCGATTAAAAACCATCAAGGCAATCAATACACAACAACGAACGGCATTCCTGAGCTGCGCCAGGCGATTGTGGATTACCATAAACGGTTGAACCAGACGGAGTACTCGATTGATCAAGTCTTTGTAGGCGCCGGAGCTAAAAATGTGCTGTTCGATTTGTTCCAAGTGCTTGTGGATCCAGGCGACGAAGTGATTCTGCCTGTTCCATTTTGGGTCAGCTTTGAGGAGCACATTAAAATGGCCGGCGGTACACCGGTTCATGTGCAAGGCGCTGCAGAAGATTTATACCGAGTTACCGTCGAAGAACTGGAAGCGGCTCGCACAGACAAAACAGTGGCCGTATTAATCAACTCGCCGTCCAATCCGACAGGCGCTGCTTATTCGGAAGACGAGATGAGAGCTATTGGCAACTGGGCGGTCGAGCATGATCTTGTGATTATCGCGGATGAGATTTACTCGCGCCTTGTTTACAATGGAAAAGAACCGGTATCGTTTGCTTCTTTATCCGACGACATCAAAAACCAAACCATTGTCGTCAATGGGGTCTCCAAATCTCACGCCATGACGGGCTGGAGAATCGGCTATGCGCTCGGGGATCAAAAAGTCATCAAGGCCATTACAAAACATGCCTCGCAGTCCACCGGTAATCCGGCAGGCGTGAGCCAGTATGCAGCGATTGCCGCTTATAATGAGGAAGGCGATGAAGTCGAAAAGATGAGAAAGTCATTTGAAACGCGTCTCAATAAGGCCTATGACTTAATTCAAACGGTTCCTGGGTTTAAATTAGCTCAAAAACCAGAAGGCGCCTTTTATCTGTTCCCGGATGCTACAGAAGCCGCGGAAATGACCGGCTATGACTCGGTTGAAGCATTCAGTTTTGCCTTAATCGATGAGGCTCATGTGGTCACGGTTGCAGGAACCAGTTTCGGTGTGCCCGAATGTCTGCGGTTCTCTTATGCAGTGAACGAAGAAACTTTTGCAGAAGGCATCCGCCGTGTGAAAGAATTTATTGAGAAAAATAAAAAATAATCACTCAAGAAAAAAGCTGGGAGATCCAGCTTTTTTTAATTCTCCGACTCTTTTTTATCTGGTATTGTCGGGTGTGGTTTCTATTTCCTTGATACACTTATTTTGGAAAGAGAGGAATGGGTAAAGGATGACTTAACACGTTTAAATGAGGCTATGCATTATATCGAAAACAATTTGGAAAAAACAATTGATTTAAAAGAAGCGTCCAAAATTGCTGTGAGTTCTGAATTTCAATTTAAGCGAATATTTACCTTTTTATCAGGGATGACTCTGTCTGAATATATCCGTAAAAGAAGACTCACTTTGGCTGCAACAGAATTACAGAGAGAAGAGTCTAAGGTAATTGATGTGGCTTTACGTTACGGTTATTCTTCTCCTGACGCTTTTGCTCGTGCATTTGAGAGATTTCATGGCGTATTGCCTTCGGAAGTCAAGCAAAAACCCCATACAATCAAGGCCTTCCCCATGCTGTTTTTCCGACTAACCATTCAAGGAGGAAGAGAAATGAATTACAGAATCGAGACAACAGGTGCTTTTCAAGTGGTCGGGTTAAGATCAGAACTGCTTATAGAAAATGGTGAGGTCATTTCAGATTATGGTGTGGCAATGGAAGGTTTAACGGATCCTCTCATGGAAGAATTTTCTGATTTGTCGAATACTTCGCCGAGAGGTCTTATTCATGTCACATTAGACGATGAAGAAGCATTAGATAAAGGTCACTTGGTACAGTTCATAGGTGCAGCCGTTTCCGGAGACTATATAGGGAGTTTCGAAAAAACAAAAGTCCCTCCGCTAACTTGGGCTATTTTTGAAATAGAAGGGGAATGGGAGCTTGTCGAGAAGGAATGGCTGAGAATATATTCGGGATGGCTCCCTTCTTCAACCTATGAATTGGTCAGCGGACCAACAATCGTTCCAAGCGAAGAGGAACAGACGGAGATTTGGATTCCCGTTAAGGAAAAGGAAGAAACAGAGGGTAAATAATAAGGATTCTGAAGGAGTGCAGCATTTTTCTGCATTCCTTTTTTAGTTTTAAAGTCCTGAAGAATAAACATGGAACTTTTTGAAGAGTTTTGAATGAAAGTGATTGCAATTGGAGGCTAAGTGCCGTATACTCATAGTAAGAATATTGAAAGCGATACCAGTAAGAGAGGGGGATAAGAATGCTTTTTGAGAACCGAGCGGAATTGATTTTAGATTTACTGGCGAAGGAGCACACTGTTTCTATTCAAAGATTCATAGACGAGTTGGGTGTGAGCGATTCGACGATTCGCCGGGATTTAATTTCTTTAGAGAATGCGGGGCGGCTGCGGCGTATTCATGGAGGGGCCACGACCATTCATGAATTGCGGTCCGAACAAGAGATGTCTCAAAAAGAAAGCCTCAATTTAGAAGCAAAAAAACAGGTCGCTGAGTATGCGGCAACTTTAGTGAAGCCCGGCAGCCAAATTTATGTGGATGCAGGGACAGCCACTTTAGAATTGGTGCGCGCTTTGCCCAATAAACAGAACATCCAATTGGTCACCAATGGCGTTGACCAAGCACTCTTAGCAGTACAAAGAGGGATTGCAGTAGAGCTGCTGGGCGGGGCAGTCAAGCCGACGACCCATGCGATCGCGGGCGTCGCGGCTTACCAGCAATTAGAGCGGATGAATTTCTCTTACGCCTTTATGGGCATGAATGGCATTCATGAAGAGAAGGGGCTGACCACAACGAATATGGACGAAGCCTTACTCAAAGAGCTGGCGATGCAGCAGAGCCAGAATATCCGGATTTTAATGGATGACAGCAAAATGAATGAAATCTACGCTTATAAAGTCCACAGTCCTTCACAGGCGATAGTATTGCTCAATGACAAAGCAGCGGGGGAGTATGAGACAGAAATCGAGAAAATCCAAGAAACGTATGATGTGACGATTGTTGAAGCGAACGATTAGAGAAAAGGTGAGGTGAGCGAATGCTCTATACATTAACATTAAATCCTTCCATCGATTATGCGATGCAGATTGCAGATATTGAAGTGGGAGCTACGAATTATTCCAAAAGTGAGTATATGCTGCCCGGCGGCAAAGGAATCAATGTCTCGCGGGTGCTGAATCAATTGGATGTGCCCAACAAAGCGCTCGGCTTTATTGGCGGCTACACCGGTCAATTTATCGAAGAGTGGCTCAAGGAGGAGCAAGCGGCTTTTGATTTCATCCCTGTACCGGGAGATACGCGGATTAATGTGAAATTAAAGGGCGAAGTGGAAACAGAAATTAACGGTCTGGGGCCTGTTATTGCTGAAGGTGAAAGAGAGGCGCTGCTTGAGAAAATCAAACAGTTTACAGCAGAGGATACCTTAATTATCTCAGGCAGCAAAAACCGCGGCATTCCGGAAGATTTCTATTTGCAGATTATCCAAATCATAGCTGAAAACAAGGGTAATTTTGTAATTGATACAAACAGTCAAGAGCTGCTTGAAACCTTAGCCTACAAGCCTTTTTTAGTGAAACCGAATCAGGCAGAGCTGGGGGATTTATTTGGCGTCACGATTTCTTCGAAAGAAGAAGCCATTCAATACGGGAAGAAACTGCAGCAGCGCGGAGCTCAAAATGTCATCATTTCATTAGGAGGGGATGGAGCGATATTTATTGACGGAGAGAAGACGTATCTGGCAGAGTCACCCAAAGGACAGGTAGTCAATACAGTCGGCGCAGGGGATTCAATGATTGCGGGCTTTATGGCCGGCATTGAAAAGGGGCTGACGGAACTGGAAGCTTTCGAATTGAGTGTCCAAAGCGGCAGTGCTACGGCCTTTAACCAAGATTTAGCGAAAAAAGCAGATATTTTAGCTTTAGACAAGAAAGTTAAGATAAGAAAGGTTGATTCACAATGAAAATGGCAGATGTCATGCGCACCGAATTGATGTTGTTGCCGGCGCAAGCCACAACAAAAGAAGATATTTTAGATGAAATGGTCAATCAGTTAGTAGAAACAGGCGCGGTCAATGATTTTGAGACATTCAGACAAGGAATTGCGGAGCGCGAGGAAAGCATGAGTACCGGTTTGGGCGATGGGATTGCGATGCCGCATGCAAAGAATAAAGCCGTCGAAGAAACCTCTGTAGTCTTTGCCAAGCAGCCTGCTGGAATCGACTACGACAGTTTGGATGGACAGCCGGCCCGATTATTCTTTATGATTGCCGCGAAAGATGATGCGAACGAAACGCACCTGACCATTTTAGCGAACTTATCAAAATTACTGATGAATAAAGATTTTATACAGGCTTTAGAAGCGGCTGATACGCCCGAAAGTGTCCAAGCGGTGGTCAATTTGGCGGAAGCGGGTCTGGAGAAAACCGATGCCGCGGTAGGTCCTGAGGTGCCTGAAACAGCGCCGACCGACAGTGACCAGCCGTATATTGTTGCGGTAACGGCTTGTCCGACGGGAATAGCCCACACCTATATGGCAGAAGATGCTTTGAAAAATAAAGCCAAAGAGATGGGCGTCCAAATTAAAGTTGAAACGGACGGCTCGGAAGGCATCAAGAACCGCTTGACGGCAGAAGACATTGAAAAAGCCGACGGAATTGTGGTCGCGGTCGGCAAGAAAGTGCCGATGGGGCGCTTTGCCGGTAAACGAGTGGTGGAGCGGCCAGTTGCGGACGGCATCAACAAACCCGAAGAGCTGATTAACCAGGCGCTATCAGGAGAGGCAGCCGTATATAAAGCGAGCGGCCAAGATCAGACCGAGGCGGACACTGCTGCCGATACGGAAGAACGCAGCGGCTTTTCCCTGCAAACCTTCTACAATGACTTGATGTCTGGTGTTTCGACGATGCTGCCGTTTGTTATTGCCGGCGGAATTGTCTTAGCTTTGTCTTTCTTGCTTGAAGGCTTTGTGGGCAGCGATTCGCCTATCTTCCTTGGAATTAACGGGATCGGCGGCGCAGCCTTTGGCTTCCTGATTCCCGTTTTAGCCGGTTATATTGCCATGAGTATTGGCGGCAAGCCGGCGATGGTGAGCGGATTTACGGCAGGAGCGATCGCCGTTTCGGCGGATGCCGGCTTCCTGGGCGGGATTGTCGGCGGTTTTCTCGCCGGATACATCACGCTCTGGGTGATTCGCGCACTGAAAGGTATGCCGAAAAACTTGGCCGGGCTGCGCACGATTTTGCTTTATCCTATTTTAACCTTATTTATTACCGGTATTCTGATGTATTATGTATTGGGCCCAATCTTTGCGGGGATTAATACCGCGATGCTGAATCTCTTGGAAGGTCTCGGAACAGGGAACCAAGTGCTGTTAGGAGCCGTCTTGGGCGGCATGATGGCGGTCGATATGGGCGGGCCAGTCAATAAAGCGGCTTATGCTTTCTCAATTGGTATTTTCACTGATACCGGTGACGGTCAACTGATGGCAGCAGTGATGATTGGTGGAATGATTCCGCCGCTTGCGATTGCTTTAGCGGCTGTCTTGTTTAAAAATAAATTCACGGAAGTGCAAAGACAATCTGGTTTAACCAACTTTATCTTGGGCTTGTCTTTCATTACCGAAGGGGCCATTCCTTTTGCGGCAGCGGATCCATTGCGCGTCATTGTTTCCAGTATCATCGGAAGCGCGGTCGGCGGCGGTTTGAGTCAGCTGTGGACAACGAGTGTGCCGGCTCCGCATGGTGGAATCTTCACCATGCTGGCTTTAGGAGAGAACCGCTTGATGCTGCTCTTAGCGGTGGCGATTGGTACTGTCATTAGTGCCGTGATCTTAGGATTATGGAGAAAACCGGTGGAAGACCAACTGCTTGCAGAAGAAGAATTGCTCGTGGAATAAATAATAGAGCGGAGGTCTGCAAAATCTAGCTGATTTTGTAGGCTTCTTTTTTATTTCCCATTTTCAGGGAATAAGCTGTGATAGCAAAGAGAAATAAAAAAACGAGCCCTCGCAAGTCTGTACCTGCAAGGGCTCGTTAATCCTGTTATTGTTTCACGCGGACAAATAGTTGTTTTGTCTTTCCGTCAGATGAAACCGAACGGTGTTCAATTTCAAATTCGCCTAAGGACTGGACAAAAGTCACTAATTTTTTATGTCCATAATTACGGACGTCGAAATCTGGGAATCGTTTAGATAAATGATTGCCAAGATTTGCTAATGAAATCCAACTGTCATCGTCGGAGTTTTCAAAAATAATCGTGCGTAAGGCTCTGCGGATGGTAGACAATTTCGTTTGCGGCTGCGGTCGTTTGCGCTGCTTCGATTGTTTTTCTTGATTCTGTTTGCCTTGATTCGAATCTTTCGCATCCTTGGAACCGCGACGTTTATTCTTTTGCGAATAATCATAACGTTTTCTGCCATTGTCATTTTTCTTTTTCGTTTCTTTTGTGGTGATGTTAAATTTCTTTGGTGAAGCGGCCGGTTTTGGTGTTTCTTCCACTTCCTCAACTGGCGCTGGTGCTTCTGCTGGTTCTTCTGTGGCTTCTTCTGC
>CAZKSU010000006.1:0-24562 GCA_964555455.1 uncultured Carnobacteriaceae bacterium | reverse complement strand
ATCGTAAGTTTTGATCTTCTAGCTCATCTATTTTTTCTTTCAACTCTGTCACTTCATTTGTATTTTCAGTTTCAGAAGAGACTTCTTCTTCAAAATTTTCTTCTTCAGAAGTCTTCTCTCTTTCTTTGTCTGTCAAAGCTAACCTACCTCTTTCTCCAACTTGCACTCCTCTATAGTAGCACAAGCTCTATATATTTTAAACAGCGTCTATTTTTTAATCGAGATAAAAATCTTCTAATTTATCCAGCAATTCCTCACGCAGCAACTGAATCACTCCAAGTGTGGTGTCGTAGGTCATATTCGTCGGACCAAGCACTGCTATAAAACCACCGCCAAAGCGATTATCTGTATAAGGAACTGTGATCAATGAAAAAGGTTCGAAAAGTTGATTGTTTAATTCATTGCCAATTCGAATATCCACTGTTTCCCGATTACCATGCAACTTGCTAAATAAATGCAAAAGCGTCCGCTCATTATCCAGTAAGTTGTACAGATCTTTCACTTGCCCAATATCCATGTTTTCTGTGAAGTCAAGGATATTTGTTTTGCCAGAAACAAACATTTGCTCGTTCTTTTCTCTAAGCAAAGCTTGCTCGAACATAGCCACTACATCCCAATTCACTGCTAAGTATTTTTTAAATAGCTTTGGTAAATCCGTTCGCAGCGTTTGGTAGACGGTTTCAAGTGATTCTCCTACTAAATTATTGTTCATAAAATCGGTCACTTGTTTCATGTGCTCAGGCTGTAAACCTTCTGGAATTTTAAAGAGCATGCTTTGCACTTCATAATTATCCAGTTGCAGCACGAGCATCATTTGTTTATCATTTAAAAGGACAATTCGAAAACCAGTTAAGGCACTGAATTTCGATTGAGGCCCCAACACAATCGCCGTATAATTTGTTAATTCAGAAAGAAGTTCAGCAGATTGGTAGAAAACATCACTGATTTGGTAAATGTGAGAATTCATACGGCCTTTAATTTGAACTTTTTCTTTGCCTTTGACCCTTTTAGGCTTGAGTAAATTGTCCACATAGAAGCGGTAGCCTTTCACAGATGGGATACGGCCAGAAGATTTGTGTACTTTTTCAATATACCCTAATTCCTCTAATACACTCATTTCATTGCGGATGGTTGCAGAACTAGCCTCTATCGAACCATTCTCCACTAAATATTTCGAGCTCACTGGCTGTCCATTTTCTGTATAGTTTTCAATTATTTTATTTAAAATGAATAATTGTCTTGGCGTTAACAATGGCAACATCCTCTCACTTGAAAGACAATTCCTGTTACCTTCCAATAAAATAGCACTCGAACCCATCGAGTGCTAATCACTGTACATAATTTAACAAAATTCATGGAATGTGTCAATGCATAATGCTTTAAGAAATTGTGAAATAATCATGAATTTACAGACTTTCAAGCCATCATTCGCCTAAAATTCTTCTAGCTTCTACTTCATCTTTTTCCAGCTGCTCAATCAGTTCTTCGGCGCTTGCATATTTTTCTTCGCCTCTTAAATAAGCCACCCACTCGATTTTTACATCATCACCGTAAATTTCATCGTTGAAATCAAAGATATTCACTTCCGTGGATAAATCTTTGCGGTCTGTGAATGTCACATTGTAGCCGATGGAAGCCATGCCTCCATATTGCTGTCCTTTTACTGTAAATCGAACAGCGTAGACACCGATTTTCGGCAGCAAGGTGTAAGGATGCGGCCGGACATTTGCCGTAGGAAATCCTAATTCCCGCCCGCGTGCATCCCCATGCACGACAAAACCTAGCGTTTCATAGGTATAGCCAAGCATCGCATTGGCTTTTTCAACTTCGCCATTTCTTATGTATTGCCGTATGGCTGTTGAGCTGATTGATTCATCACTTGTTTTTTCCTCTTCTACTTTGACCACTTCAAAACGGCCATTGGCGTATGCCGGTAGCTGTTCTATCGTTGCAATGTCCGGCTTGCCATAAGTGTAATCGTAACCTGCAACGACAATTTTTGCATTCCACTCTACAACATATTGATCCACAAATTCTTGAGGGCTCAAGTTTCCGAATTCCGAATTAAAAAAGACATTGTATAAGATATCTACGCCTAAGTTTTCAATGTGCTGATGTTTTTGTTCCGTCTGAGTTAAATAGTAATATTGTGAAGGGTCAAATTTTCTGTAGACAATTTTAGGGTGCCGGTTAAATGTCATCAAGGCGACCTTTAACCCGCGCTCTTTCCCGATACGCACACCTTCTTTAATCACTTTCTGATGAGCCAAATGAACCCCATCAAAAAAACCGAGGATTAAGACAATGTCTTCATCTACAATATAATCTTTATCCGCTCCGTGTTTCACTCTAATTTTTTCCAATGTCCTCACCACCTACACTTCTGTTTTGAACATTTTTTTCGGGATCAATTTTCCGATTTTTGATTGATGCCGCTCATATAAAGCGACTGCTTGATTATTATAAGTAAATAATACTGGATATTCTGTTATATTGAAGTCCTTCTCATCGAGCAAAGCGCCATGTTTCACTTTTTTCCAAAGTTCCTCGTTAATGGCATATTTTGGAAAATCATTTAAGGCATAGTCAATCGGCAACAGGAGCTCATCCATTCGATTCTCCTCAACTGCTTGCCGAATCTCCTCTAAAGTGCTTGTCTGTTCTTTTGTGATGACACCGCTTCTCACACGGGTCAGTTTTGACATATGTGCTGGATAGCCCAGCATTTTTCCAATATCTACTGCTAAAGTCCGGATATATGTCCCTTTACTGCATGAAACATCAAACTGAAACGACAATGTCTGTTTTTCTCTATCCAGCTTAGGTTTATTGGTTCTCTTTAGATTGTAAATCGTCACTTGTCTCGAAGGACGCTCAACTTCTTTTCCTTCAAAAGCATATTCATATAATCGGCGGCCCCCTACCTTGACAGCGGAAAACATGGGCGGAGTCTGCTCAATGGTTCCCGTAAAGCTTTCTAACATGCGATCTATTTCCTCTTCTGACAGGGGTTCTAATACCGCTTTTCTTTTAATGGTTTCTCCAGAAGCATCTTCAGTCGAAGTCGAATAACCTAGAGTGATTTCTCCCGCATATGTTTTATCACTTTCCAGCATATATTCTAACACCTTAGTCGCACTTCCAATCGCTAACGGGAGGACACCATCTACTTCTGGATCCAGTGTTCCCGCATGCCCAACCTTTTTAATCCCTAAAATACGCCGTACTTCGCGGACACAGCCAAAACTCGTCATTCCTTTTTCTTTCCAGAGAGGCAAGATTCCTTCTTTCATATTCTCACATCGTTTCTGTAATTTATATCCTTGGGCATTATAACATATTTCAAGCCCTATCCTAAGCATTTCGAACATTTTGTGCTGTCTGTTCTATCTGGATACATTTTTTTAAAAGCAAGTTCAAATCCACTGACAGCGTTTCGCTTTATATTTCTTGAAGCTCTGTGCTACTATAGAATTGATAACACAGAAAGGTAGTGGTAAATTATGGAACAATTATTTACATTTCCAACTCAAGAATTACAACAAGAAGACACGGTGTATGTCACTCTGGCAATGGAGTTGCATGCTTCAACTTTAACAAATGATAAAGACCGTATTCAATTTGAGAATCTTTTAAGTGAAGCCAGAAAGCAATTAAAAGATTCGGATTTAGAAGAGAAAAATCAGCTGCTCGATCAATTGGACGTAGTAGAAAATCACCTCGATGAATTTATTCAATTTATTGGCGGCCTGACTATCTATGTCACTGCAGAGGGAATCTATTACTATCACCTAGCGATTCCAGTCAAAGATCGAGTGCAGATCAGTACCCTGCCATATGTTCTACCTTTAGTTTCGAATTTCCAGTACTCACGGGACTATCACTTATTAATACTTAACCGGGACAGTATTCGTTTGTTCGAAGGGCATAGCGGAAATATCGAAGAAATCATTATTGATGAGATTGAAGATGCCCCTGTTGATTTAGCAACGGCTTTAGGAACTGAAAAAGATGACCGAACACTGACGCACGGGTCTTACAGCGGCGGTTTCAGACAAGGCGGATCCGGCGGCCGTGGCGGTGCAAACCAAGCTTTCCATAGTCATGATGATGTGAGTGAGGAAAAAGAAATTGATCGCGAGCGTTACTTCAATATCGTAGATAAATTTGTTTACGAGCATTATTCAAGCAAAACAAAATATCCTCTCATTGTCTATTCAGTTGAAGAAAACCAGGCAGTATTCAGAGCTGTTTCAGATAATGAGTATTTAGCAGAAGCAGGCATCAATGGTTCGGGAGCCGGTCTAAAAACGAGCGAAATTCAAGAACGTGCTTCACAAACGATTGATGAAATCATTGCGCATGAAAGAAATGAATTATTGGATCAACTAGCAGAGACTTCGCCTGAAAACCGTATTGAGAATATTCCGGATGATTTAACAACTGCCAGTCTTGAAGGACGTATTGAATCATTATATGTTGAAAAATGGTTCGATATCCCTGGTACTATTACTGCGGAAGGCCGTTATGATGAATCCGACGAAAGAAACGATTTTGTTCAGCGGATTGTTCAAAATGTTGTTCGCACAAACGGCAGCGTCTATATCTTAGATGAAAATGAAATACCAAATGGCACAAAAATTGCCGCAAGATTAAGATATTAATCATTCAAACAAGAAAGCCGCCAGTCTTTATGACTGGCGGCTTTCTTGTTTTTAATGGGGATTAATATAATTTAATTTTCTTGCTTGTATCCAAATTCTCAGCTACTCGTAGTTCGATATGCTGAGCCGTTTCTTCTATTGATCGGTTTTCAATATTGATCACATGTGCCCCAAGCTTGGCATAGACTTCTTCCGCATAAGACAACTCATCTTTTATGCGTTCCAGGTCATTATAAGCAGAAGAAGATTCTAGGCCCATAAGCTTTATGCGCTCAGAGCGCACCTTCATAATATATTGCGGCGTCGCTATTAAGCCAAAGATTTTATGGCTTGGTACTTTCAATATTTCCGGTGCAAGCTGGACTTCCGGAATTAACGGCAAGTTTGAAACTTTATACGATCGGTTCGCCAAATACATACTCAAAGGTGTTTTAGATGTTCTGGAAATCCCTAGCAGTACAAGATCTGACTTCAAGAAGCCCTTAGGATTTTTTCCATCGTCATATTTAACCGCAAACTCAATCGCAGACATTCGGTCAAAATATTCTTCGTCTAAAGAGTGCAAAGCGCTGCTGTTGTATATAGGCTCTTCATCTGTTTCAATTTTAACTGTATCTAACAGCTCTGACACTAAATCAATATGTGAAATATCATTGTCTCTAGCAAAAGTGGTGGCCATCTCGTTGAGATAGTCATCGATTAAAGTAGTTATGACAATGGCGTTCTCCGTTTTAGCATCTGTTAACACCTCAGTTAAGTCTTCTGTGTTATCTAAAAAAGGGAATTTTTTCATCTCTTTTGATTCAATATCGGGAAATTGAGACATGGCAGCATAGATTAATCGCTCTGACATTTCTCCAACTGAATCCGAGATGACGAACAGTTTAATGGATTTTTTCGGACGAGTATTATCGATTGAGTGGCTCATAATTTTTTCTCCTTGTCTCCCACTTCAATTAGCAAATTGACGAGATTCGTTTTAGATACCTTACCGATGACTTCTTTAGATCCTTTTTCTTTCACAACTGGTAAGCTATCAATTTCACGTCTAGCGATTATCTTAGCAGCTGAAAGGACCGACATTTTCGGATAAGTAACATAAATATTTGGCATACGTGTCATCACTACTGCAATCGCAGCGTCTTGATTGTTCCCCATCACTAAACTTCGGAGAAGATCTTTTCTTGATACGATGCCTGCTAATTCATCCGTTTGCTCATCTAAAACGATTAAGGTCCCTACATCATACATAAATAATGTGGTGATTGCATTTGCTATTGTTGTATCTTGTTTTATGCTCACAGGTGGAGCCATAATGTCTTCAACAACTAAAGTGGATAATTTTTCTTGAACAAAGGGTTCGAAATCTAAGCCGGAATAAATATAACCTACTTTTGGGCGCGCATCTAGTGCCCCAATCATTGTCAGTACAGCAAGATCGCTTCGCAAGGTGGATTTGGATAAACCTAATGTATCAGCGATATTATCTCCGCTGATCGGTTCATTATTTTTTACAATATCGATAATTTGTTCTTGGCGTTCCGACAATTCCATAACTAAGACCTCTTTATTCTCACTTTTGTTCAATTGCATGTTATTTTACATCTGCTGTTATTGTATCATATTTTATGGCACTTTGTGCAGCAGCAATTTGAGCAATTGGAATTCTAAATGGAGAACAAGAGACATAATCTAAACCTGCGTTATGGAAAAATTCAATGGATTTCGGATCGCCGCCCAACTCTCCGCAGACACCAATCTTAATTTCTGGTTTTGCACTTCGTCCTAATTTAACCCCAGTTTCGACTAAACGGCCCACACCTTCAACATCTAAAGTTTGGAAAGGATCCGATTCCAAAACGTTATGCGCAATATAATCGTTGATGAATTTCCCAGCGTCATCACGTGAGAAACCATAGGTCATTTGCGTTAAGTCATTCGTGCCAAAACTAAAGAAATCGGTTGTAGCTGCTAATTCATCGGCGATTAAACAAGCACGCGGCAATTCAACCATTGTACCTACTTCATACTCAATGTCTTGTCCTAATTCATCTAGCAAGTCCGCAATATGTTCTTTCATTTTATCGGTTAAAACTTCAAGCTCTGCATGCATGCCCACTAATGGAATCATAATTTCAGGACGAACATTTACTCCTTGCTCCTTTAAATTTGCTGCACTTCGGATAATGGCTTCAGCCTGCATTAAGTACAGCTCTGGATAAGTGATCGCAAGTCGGCATCCGCGGTGGCCAAGCATTGGGTTTGTTTCATTTAATTCAGAAATCCGCTGTTTCATTTCGGCGACGGTTAAATCTTGCTGGCCGGCGACTTGAGCAATCTCATTCTCTGTATGCGGCAGAAATTCATGTAATGGCGGATCCAATAAACGAATCGTAATCGGCAGTTCTTGTGTTAACTCAAACATTTCCGTAAAATCATCGATTTGGTACGCCATGATTTTTTCCAAAGCTTTTTCTTTAACTGCTTGCTGGTTTGAAAGAATGAAGCGTCTCATTTCAACCAACCGTTCTTCACTAAAGAACATGTGCTCTGTACGGACTAAACCAATACCTGCTGCCTGGAAGTTTAATCCAGTTTTAATATCTGCAAGTGTTTCAGCGTTCATACGGACTTTCAAGTGTGAGACTTCGCGTGCCCACTCCATCATCGTGCGGAATGTTTCATCCGTAGCGGTTGCTACCCGGGCAATGTCTCCTGTATAAATCGTACCTGTCGTGCCATCGACGGAGATTAAATCTCCTTCTTTTAATTCACCAGCGGGGTATTTCACGATTTTATTCTGTTCATCAATTTCAAGCTCTTCCACGCCTACCACACAACATTTCCCCATCCCACGGGCAACTACTGCCGCATGTGACGTCATACCTCCGCGGCTGGTTACAATCGCTTCACTCACATTCATCCCTACAATGTCTTCTGGAGATGTTTCGTGGCGAATTAAGATAACGGCTTCTCCGGCTTGCGCCTGTTCAGCTGCTTTTTGCGCATCAAAGTAGATATGTCCCGTCGCTGCACCTGGACTGGCCGGCAAACCGGCTGCACTTATCACTTTAGCAGCTGCTAAAGCTTCTTCTTCAAAACTTGGATGCAACAATTGATTAATGGAATCCGGTTCAATTTTCATAATCGCTTCTTCTTTTGTTGTGATCCCTTCTTCAGTCATATCAATCGCAATTTTGAAGGCTGCTTTAGCTGTACGTTTTCCAGCACGCGTCTGAAGCAGGTATAATTTGTCATTTTCGATAGTAAACTCAATATCTTGCATATCTTTATAATGATTTTCTAAAAGAGCACTGATTTCTTCAATTTGTTCATAAATTTCTGGTTTCTGTTCCTGTAAAGCAGAAATTGGCAGAGGGGTTCGAATACCAGCAACTACGTCTTCACCTTGTGCATTTAATAAGTATTCTCCATATAATTCTTTCTCGCCATTCGCAGGGTTTCGAGTAAATAAAACTCCCGTTCCACTATCGTTTCCAGTATTTCCAAAAACCATTTCTTGCACGTTGACAGCGGTTCCCCATTCGGCCGGAATATCATTTAATGAACGGTAAACAATCGCCCGCTCATTATTCCACGAATCAAAGACCGCTTTAATCGCTGCAATTAACTGTTCGACTGGATCTTGCGGAAATTCGAAACCTAAAACGCTAACAAAAATTTGTTTGTAGTAAGCAATGATTGTCTTCAAATCATCGACCTTTAACTCTTGATCGGTTTCTATATTGGCTTCATTTTTATAGTTTTCTAAGTACTCTTCAAAGTGGTTGCCGTCTATTCCATAAACCACATTCCCAAACATTTGAAGGAGTCTGCGGTAACAATCGTAAGCGAATTCAGGATTGTCTGTCGCAGCAGCAAAGGCTTTTACTTTTTCATCATTTAAGCCAAGGTTTAAAATCGTATCCATCATTCCTGGCATAGATGATCTCGCACCGCTTCGGACAGAAACAAGCAGTAAGTTGTCAGTGGAAGTAAATGATTTGCCTGTCGCAATTTCTAACTCTTTAAGATGTTCCATAATTTCTTGCTCTAAGGCAGTATCGAGTTCACCACCAGAGTTTAAGTATTCGACACAGGCTTCCGTTGTAATAGTAAAACCGTTCGGCACGGGTAAACCAAGGGAAGTCATTTCAGCTAGATTTGCACCTTTTCCACCTAACAAGTTTTTCATGCTTGTGTTACCTTCGTGAAAGTTATAAACGAACTTTGTCATAAAGCAGCACTCCTTTAATGCGTATTATTTAACGTTGAAACGATTATATAATACGCATTATATAAATGCAAGCCAAAACTTCTTTTTGTATTCCTTCCTGTAGAAAAGAACGGCTTCATAAGGCTGCCCCAGTGAGGTCTCTGAGGTATAGAAATTAATTCTAAATAGTGTCGCTTATTATATAATGCGTATTATTTAAATCGCGTATCCGAACTGAGCAAATAAAAAACTCCAGATAAGAGTTTAATCTCTCATCTGGAGTTTTTACTTTTATGGCGTTATTTTTCTTCGTTGCGCAGCTGATTCAGTAACTCATCAATTCGGTTTCCATATTCAACCGACTCGTCTCTTGTAAACTCAAGCTCTGGTGTATGATAAGTGGTTAAACGACTTCCCAGTTCCTTACGGATTAAACCAGTTGCCCGGTCTAGACCAGTTTGTGTTTCTTTTTTTGTTTCTTCATCGGTATCTAATGTACTATAGAAAATTGTCGCTTGCTGAAGATCTCCAGTCAACTCAACATCAGTTATAGTAATCCCTTCTACACGAGGGTCACGTACTTCATGTCGCAAAATATCATTGACTTCTTTGAGTATTTCTTGTTTGACTCGTCCTACACGGTAATTTGCCATATTTTATTCACCTACATTTTATGTTGTGTGTTATCTTTCAATCTCGACCATTTCAAAGGCTTCGATAACGTCGCCTTCTTTGATGTCATTGTATTTCTCAATGGTTAGTCCACATTCATATCCATTAGCCACTTCTCGAACATCATCATCAAAGCGACGTAAGCTTCCGAGTTCGCCTTCATGAACAACTACCCCATCACGAATTAATCGAATTTGACTGCTACGTTTGATGACACCGTTCGTAACCACAGCACCAGCAATGGTTCCAATTTTAGAAACGCTGTATGTTTCGCGGACAGATGCTTGACCAGTTACTTGTTCCTCATATTCAGGATCCAGCATTCCTTTCATCGCCGCTTCAATTTCTTCAATTGCATCATAAATGACACGGTATGTGCGAATATCCACTTGTTCTGTTTTAGCTGTTTCAGTCGCCTGCGGAGTTGGACGTACGTTAAAACCAATCAAGATTCCGTTACTGGCGTTAGCTAAGGTAACATCGGTTTCGTTAATAGCCCCTACACCTGTATGAACAACTTTAACTTTTACTCCGTCTACTTCAATTTTTTGAAGACTTCCGACTAAAGCTTCTACTGAACCTTGCACGTCACCTTTTACAATAACGTTAACTTCTTTCAGTTCGCCTTCTTCAAGACTTTCGAATAAGTTGTCTAAGGTTACTTTATTCAGTGACTGACGCTGCTCTTCAACCGCTTCATTTGCACGGGTTTCTGCAACTTGACGTGCCGTTTTTTCATCTTCAAAGACAACGAATTGATCACCCGCATGCGGTGTGTCATTTAGACCTGTGATTTCAACTGGAGTGGCTGGTCCTGCTTCATCAATGCTCATACCTTTATCATCTATCATTGTACGAATACGACCGTATGTTGTACCAACCACTATAGAATCTCCCTTATTCAGGGTTCCATTCTGCACTAAGAGGGTCGCAATTGGACCTTTAGATTTATCTAGACGTGCTTCCAAAACGCTGCCGACAGCCAGGCCAGTTGGATCAGCAGTCAATTCTTGAACCTCTGCTACTAAAAGAATCATTTCTAATAGCTCATCGATATTTTGATTGAATAGAGCTGAAATCTCGACAAAAATTGTGTCGCCGCCCCATTCTTCCGGAACTAATTCGTATTCAAGCAATTCCTGTTTAACACGTTCAGGATCAGCTGTAGGTTTATCCACTTTGTTTACTGCAACAATAATTGGAACTTCAGCCGCTTTTGCATGATTAATCGCTTCAACCGTTTGAGGCATGACCCCATCATCAGCCGCTACAACAATAATCGCAATATCCGTGACATCTGCTCCACGCGCACGCATCGTTGTAAACGCCGCATGTCCTGGGGTGTCTAGGAAAGTGATAATATCATCTTCCACTTCTAATTGATACGCCCCAATATGCTGAGTAATTCCACCCGCTTCGCCTTGAGTTACACTGGCATCGCGCAACGTGTCAAGTAATGTTGTTTTTCCGTGGTCAACGTGTCCCATAATAGTCACTGTCGGCGGACGTGTAACCAGGTTGTCTTCATCGATTTCTTGCTCAAAGTAGATGTCTAAGTCGGTAATGTCGACGACTTCTTTTTCAATAGGTTCTACACCATAGTCTATCAACAAGACTTCAATGACATCCTTACTTAAAGAATCATTTTGAGTCACCATGACGCCGTCCATAAAGAGTTTTTTGACTAATTCAGCAGGTTCACGGTGTAACTTTTGTGCTAATTCTGCAAGCGTCATTCCTTCCGTATACTCGACAGATTCTGGTAAAGGCTTTAGACGGCCTTGTTGTTGCTGTGGTTGGTTCTTGTTGCGTCCACGGCGTTTTCTGCCCCCAGCAGGACCCCCACGAGTTCCACGGTGACGTCTCGACTGATGCCTTCTGCCTTTTTTGTTTTGATGCATTTCTGCCCGCTCTTGCTCATTCGTTGTTCGTTTAGCAATTTTAGGCTTTTTAGCTTTTTCTGTTTTTTGTTTCTTTTGACCTTGTTGCTGGTTTTTGTTCTTTTGGTTTTGATTTTTTTGTTGTTTATTTCCTGAGTTCGTTTGCTGTTCTTGTTTTTTGGATGTGTTATTTGATTTTTCCGTAGGCTTTACCTTCTTTTCTTTTGAAGCTTGATTGGATTTAGAATCTTGTAAGCTTTGTTTAATTCGGTTCATATCTTCCGTTTCCATTGAAGACATATGACTGCCATACTCTATCCCTAAATCCTCAGCTTTATTTAATATTGTCTTACTATCAACATGTAATTCTTTTGCAAATTCATAGACACGTTTTTTGCTCATACAATCACCTTTCTTTTCTCTTAAAGCAATTTTTTAAAGGATTGTGCAAATCCGTCATCTGTGAATGCACATACCGCCCTTTCTTTTCCAAGAGCTTGAGAAATCTCTTCTTTGGAAAAAAGAATATAAGAAGGTACTTTATAATAATCACATTTATCTAAAAATTGCTTTTTTGTATTCTCACTCGCATCTTCTGCAACAATGACCAATTTGGCCCGGTTGCTTCGAATGCTTGCTAAAACAGTCGGTGCTCCGCTTTCTAACTGTCTGGCTCTTAATGCAAGACCTAATAAGTTTAATGCTTTCTTTTTATTGTTCATTTTGTTTCATAATTTCCATTCTGGCTATGCGATAGTTGACATGCTCAAGTAAGTCATCATAAAAAGAATCAGAAACTTTCGTTTTAAGCACACCGCTTAGAAGATCTTTTTGTTTGGCTTCTTCAATGACCTGGCTGTCCAATGAGACATATGCGCCGCGGCCATTCTTTTTGCCCGTATCGTCCCAAAAAACTTCATCTTCTTTTGTCTTTACAATACGAAGCATCTCTTTTTTGGGTTTCATTTCACCTGTCACTACACACTTGCGCATTGGAATTTTTCTTTTTGCCATGTCCACCCACCTCATACTTTATTTAAGTGCATTACTCTTCTTGTTCACGTTCTTCAAGTTCAGCGTCTAACTCTTCAAGCTCTTCAGAGACTTCTCTTGAAATCTCTACATCCGCTTCTGGCCGTTCTTCCGGTAAATCCATTCCTTCAGTTTCCAAGTTTTCACCTAAAGTGGCATCTTGTTCATAAACCTCATCCACTGAAGGGGCTTCTTCTGTGTCTTGATCTAAATCAGAAACAATTTCTTCGCCTAAACGCTCGTCTTCTAATTCGTCAAGCACATCAGCTGCTTCTCTTGGTGAATCCTCGTCCGTTTCTAGGCCTTTTGTATTCAACGGAACATCTTCTCCATCTTGATCGTCGAAATATTCAAAGAAACCATCCATATCATCTTCTACAGCATCAGAAGATTCTGGATCCACTTCTTCAGCTTTCTCTTCTAAAGAATCAAAGAATTCTTCAGAATCATCAATGACAGGCTCGTTTGAGACATCCGGATCAACTAGTGTGAATTCGTCATCCTCTTGAATATCATCTTTAGCGATTAATTCCGCATACTCTTCTGGATCGAACTCATCCTCTGATTTGATATCAATTTTATAACCGGTTAGTCGAGCAGCCAGGCGGACATTTTGTCCCCGGCGTCCAATGGCTAGCGACAGCTGCATTTCTGGAACGACTGCTACACACTCATGGTTTTCCTCGTCTAAATACACGTCTAGGACATCGGCTGGATTCAGTGCATTTTTGATAAATTCAACCGGATCTTCGTCCCACTCGACAATATCCATATTCTCGCCATTTAATTCATTCACTATGGATTGAACACGCGTTCCTTTAGGGCCTACACAAGTTCCGACCGCATCGATATTCTCGTCGTGAGAATAGACGGCTAATTTAGACCGATCCCCTGCTTCTCGAGCAATGGATTTGATTTCAACTACACCATCATAAATTTCTGGGACTTCTTGTTCAAATAAACGTTTAATTAAATTAGGATGGGTCCGGCTGACAAAAACTTGAGGACCTTTTGTTGCATCCTCTACATTACTCACATACACCTTAATGCGGTCATGCGCTTTGTAGACTTCGCCTTCGATTTGATTTCGAGTAGACATGGCTGCTTCCACTTTACCTAAGTTAATAAAAACAAAGTTTTCATCTTGTCGTTCAACAATACCCGTCATTAAGTCATCTTCATATTGAATATACTCTTTATAGATGACTGAACGTTCTGCTTCACGTAAACGCTGGGTAACGACCTGTTTTGCAGTTGAGGCAGCAAGACGTCCAAAATCCTTCGGCGTGACTTCAAACCGAATCTTATCTCCAAGCTCATACGCAAAGTTTATTTCTTTTGCTTCAGACAAAGAAATTTCAGTGTGCTCGTTTTCGACCTCTTCAACAACATCTTTGATTTGATACACTGTAATGCTTCCATTTTTTGTATCAAACTTTACTTCGACGTTTTGAGAGGTGCCGTATTCTTTTTTATAGGCAGACACTAAAGCTGATTCAAGGGCTTCTTGAATCACTTCTGGTGAAATTCCTTTTTCAGACTGCAATAATTCAAAAGCAGCAATTAATGCATCACTCATTATTTTTCGCTCCTACTATTAAAATTCAATCGCTAAACGTGCTTTAGAAACGTTCTCACGGTCAATTTCGACTTCTTTTGTTTTGTTTTTCTCTTTAACTTCCATAATCATCTTATCATCGGTTAATTCACGTAAAAATCCATCGTACACATTTGCTTTTTCTACTGGTTCAAAAAGGGAAACATGAATATATCGATCGACTGCTGATTCAAAATCTTCTTCTGTCTTTAAAGGACGCTCGGCCCCCGGAGAAGACACTTCTAAGTAATACGCATACGGTATAGGATCAGGTTCAATCGCATCCAATTTCTGACTGACTAATTCATTAAATTCCGCACAATCATTTAAATCTACACCGCCTGGTTTATCAATGTAAATCCGTAAAAACCAGTTCTTTCCTTCTTTAATATACTCAATGTCTACTACGCGAAATCCTTTTTCTTCAGCAATCGGCTCAGCAATCTCAGCCACTATTTCAACTATATTGTTCATTTTTTCACCTCTTTGAATACTCTAAGTTTTTCGGCAAAAAGAGTGAGCCAAAAAATTGGCTCACTCCTTCGTCATCTTTAATAATTACCACTTTTAAATATTACCATGAATCAAAAGAAATTGCAACGAGTGCGGGCCAATGTCACGCGTATCCAATCTTTGTTCCATTTTATCAACTTTTTACCCTTAAAACCAAGGATACCATTCGGATAAGCGGCTGTTTCTTCTAAAAATCAAATAAAGACAATTGATTTTCATCCGGCAAGTGGTTGACCACGCCATGTGTTTCTAAATATTCCATAACGGTCTTACTAACTTTCCCGCGCTTGGCTAAATCTTCTTTTGATAAGAAATCCGCTTCTTCGCGCGCAGCTACAATTTGAGCTGCAACGTTTCCTCCAAGGGACGGAACCGCACGGAAAGGAGCAATTAAAGAATCGCCTTCAATAATGAAATCGTGGGCAGCCGATTTATTCAAATCAACCATCTTAATATCAAAGCCGCGTTCCAGCATTTCATTGGCTACTTCTAAAGCAACCACTAAGGTATTTTCTTTTGGTGTAGCATCCATTCCTTTATTGTAAATCTCCTCTATTTTAGCTTTTAGAGCAGTTTTTCCGCTTGTCATGGCGGTCAGATCAAAATCTTTCGCTCGCACAGAGAAAAAAGTAGCGTAATAATACAATGGGTAATGGACTTTAAAGTAAGCAATTCGAAGAGCCATAATAATATAGGCCGCCGCGTGTGCTTTCGGGAACATATACTTAATTTTTAGACAGGATTCAATATACCATTCTGGCACATCATGGGCACGCATTTCTTCTTGCCATTCGTCAGGAATCCCTCGTCCTTTACGGACATACTCCATGATATTAAAGGCTAAACTGTCTTCAACCCCTTTATATTGCAGATAGACCATGATGTCGTCACGGGTCCCGATAACATCAGATAATGGAATGTCATGTTTGTTAATTAACTCTTGGGCATTCCCCAGCCAGACATCTGTCCCATGAGACAGACCCGAAATTTGCAGCAACTCTGAGAAAGTTTCCGGTTTGGTCTGTTCTAGCATTTCACGAACAAATGGCGTACCGAACTCAGGCACGCCCAAGGTACCGGTTTTTGAATAAATCTGTTCCGATGTAACACCCAGCACTTCAGGCCCTTTAAATAATGACATGACATCTGGGTCATTCAGCGGTATCTCATCTGCTGGAATTCCGGAGAGATCTTCTAACATTCGAATCATGGTCGGATCATCATGTCCCAAAATATCCAGTTTCAGTACGTTATCTTCAATCGAATGGAAATCAAAGTGTGTCGTATACCATTCAGATTTCTGGTCATTGGCTGGATATTGTATCGGAG
Source organism: uncultured Carnobacteriaceae bacterium (assembly GCA_964555455.1). Classification (GTDB taxonomy): domain Bacteria; phylum Bacillota; class Bacilli; order Lactobacillales; family Carnobacteriaceae_A; genus Atopostipes. Next base: position 8,659 of record CAZKSU010000006.1, on the reverse strand, counting down.
TGAAATCATAAACATCCATATCATCTGGAATAACAATGATTCCTCCAGGATGCTGCCCCGTCGTCCGGCGAACTCCCGTGATTCCTTTAACCAAGCGATCGACCTCGGCCCCTCGATAATGATGCTGCATATCGCCTTCATACCCTTTAACGTAACCAAAAGCTGTACGCTCAGCAATCGTTCCGATTGTACCGGCACGGTAAACATAATCTTCACCGAATAATTCTTTGGTATAGTCATGCGCTCTTGCCTGATATTCTCCTGAAAAGTTTAAATCAATATCTGGTACTTTATCTCCTTTAAAGCCTAAGAAAGTTTCAAAGGGAATATCGTGCCCATCCGCTATCAATTGCTCGCCGCAATCCGGACATGCCTTAGGCGGCAAGTCAAAGCCAGACCCTACAGAACCATCGTCAAAAAACTCATTATATTGACAAGCTTCGCAGCGGTAGTGCGGAGTCAGCGGGTTCACTTCTGTAATTCCTGTTAAAGTGGCCACTAGACTTGAACCAACGGATCCACGCGAACCTACCAGGTAGCCCTCTTGATTACTTTTATCTACAAGTTTATGAGAAATCAGATAAATAACCGCAAACCCATTTCCAATAATACTGTCTAGTTCCCGCTCGATTCGTGCTTCCACAACCTCTGGTAAATCTTCGCCATACATTTCTTTGGCTTTTCCATAGGTCATCTCGCGTATTTCATCTTCGGCTCCCTCCATTTTCGGAGTATACAACTCAGACCGAATCGGTGCGATGGATGGATCAATTTGGTTTTTGACCCATTGTGTGTTGGTTACAACGACTTCTTTTGCTTTTTCTTCTCCTAAAAAGGCGAAGCTTTCTAACATCTCATCTGTTGTTCTGAAATGCACTTCAGGGTATAGCGTATCTTCTGTATTGTTTTTATTTAAAGATTGCAAAATAATTTTTCGAGAAATCTGGTCTTCTGGTTCTAAATAATGGACATTTCCAGTAGCTACCACCGGGATGTCTAATTCTTCACCCAATTTTACAATGTTTTGTAAAACTTCTTCTAAATCGGCTTCACTTTTTACAAGCTCTCGTTCTTTCAAGTGTAAATAAGCCTCTTTAGGCATAATCTCTAAGAAATCATATTTTTTAGCGACCTCTTTTGCTTCATCGTAACCCGTCTGAAGCATCGTCGTAAATACTTCGCCGTCTGCACAGCCGCTTCCCACTAAGATACCTTCTTTATGTTCCGCTAAAATACGGTGCGGGATACGGGGGGTTCGGTAGAAATATTCAGTCAGACTCTTAGAAACAAGTTTAAATAAATTCTTTAAACCTGTTTCTGAAGAAACCAATAACGTGGCATGAGTAGGTCGGGATTGTTTATAAGCATTTCCTTGCCCTACTTTATCGTTAATATGCAGCAAATTCGTAATGTCATGACTTTCTTCCAATTCCTTTAAGAAAATATCTAACAATCGACCAGTGGTTTCAGCATCGTAAATTGCCCGGTGATGCTGCTCTAAAGTCACTTCAAATCTTTTAGCTAAAGCACTTAAGCCGAAACTCTTAAATTCAGGATATAAGAAGCGTGAAAGTTCCAATGTGTCAATTACAGGTTCTTCGGAAACAGATAGCTCGTGCTTCGTGTATCCTTTATTGATGAAGCCCATATCGAATTTCGCATTATGAGCAACTAAGATTGTTCCTTCTGTGAAAGCTTTAAACTCTTCTAAGACTTGTCTTTCTGGTTTAGAGCCTTTAACCATTTCATTCGTAATTCCTGTTAATTGAGTGGTGAACGCTGAGAGACTCTCTCCCGGATCGATAAACTCTTGGAATTCTTCAATGACGTTTCCTTTATACATTTTCACGCCAGCCAATTCAATAATGGAATCATAAACGGCAGATAGACCCGTAGTCTCCACGTCAAAGACGACGTAAGTAGCTTCATTCAAGTCCATATCCTGCAAGTTCCAGGCATTCAAAACCCCGTCATTGACAAGGTCCGCTTCAAGACCATAGAGGATTTGAATCCCATGGTCGAGACTGGCTTGGTAAGCCTCCGGATAAGAATAAACACCTCCGTGGTCCGTAATGGCTACTGCTTCATGACCCCATTGGGCAGCTTTTTTAATTAAATCTTTTGCGCTGACTGTCGCATCCATTTGACTCATATTGGTATGCGCATGGAGCTCGACACGTTTTTCACCTTCTGGCGCCGTGTCTTTCCGGCCCTCATAAAATACTTCTTGCATACTCTGAGCCATCATGGTCAATTCATGGGTATAACTATCCTCTTGAATCGAACCTTGCGCTTTCAGCCACATACCTTCTTTGATTTGAGCAAAAATGGCTTCATCTGTTTCATTATTTGAGAATTTTTTGACCGTCAAAGAAGAAGAATAATCGGTCATTTTTATAATCATTAACTCGCGTTCTGACCGTAGCTTACGGACTTCTACATCAAAGACATAACCTTCTACCACTACACTGCGCTCTTCATCATAAATATCTTCCATACGAAGAACCGGCGCATTTTGTGCAATGTTTCGGCCTAATTTTATCGGGCCATCGAATGTTTTGCCATTTCCGTTATTTCTTTCATTTTGCTGATGTCTTTCCGTTAATTGTTTAGTAAGCAGAGCAGTTTCTTCTTCATTTTTTTCTTGAATTGCTTTTGTTACTTTCTCTGCCGCCTTTTCATCGACCACAGGAATAATTCTTAAATTTTCCGGGAAGCCTACTTTTTTATATTGTTCGATAATCGGCGGGAAAAATTCTTCCGCAAATTTAGAAAGTGTAATTTCGTGTTCAATATAAAAATAAAGTTTTTCTTCTTTCAGATGAGGGGATCCATTACTAAACAGCTGGTTGCAAATCGGTGAGTCTACACCGCTTTTTTGACAAACATGCAGCCAGTAATCGGTAATTAAGTCTTGTGTCATTTCAGCATTTCTTGTTTCAATCCTTATATCTACATTCGCAATTTTTGAAAAGGCTACTTTTAATGCGGATTTGAACTTTTGGTATAGGCCAAAAGGTAAAATACGATCAAAAGCAAAGTAAAAATTCCAGCGTTTTTTTGAGCGCTCGACTTTTACAGACGTCACTTCTCCATTTTGAAGAAATGCCATCTCCTCGTCTGTCGGTTCAAATTGAATCTGTTTTAGTAATGTTTGGAACATCGCTCGAGAATCTTTGTCCATTATTACCCGTCCTTGCTTTTCATATTTTCATCGATTAAGCAGAGAAAAGGAGCCAGCTAATCTGTCTCCTTTTCCCTGTCTATTAGATAAATTCAGCTTACTCTTGAGTAGATGACAAAATAGAAATCGTATCAACAATATCTTCTTTTTTCGTCTCTACCATTTCATCCGTCTGGCGAATAGTGACTTCTACTACACCATCGGCTGCTTTCTTACCAACTGTCACACGAATTGGAATTCCAATTAATTCCGCATCTGTAAATTTAACGCCGGCTCTTTCATTTCGGTCATCTACTAAGACTTGATGCCCTTCATTTCTAAAGACTTCGGTCAGTTCATCCGTTAATGCTTTCTGATCGTCATTATTGTAGTTAATTGGGATAATATGCACATCAAACGGTGATATGGAAGCTGGCCAGTTTAAACCTTTTTCATCGGCTGTCTGTTCTGCAATGGCCGTTAGCAAACGACTGATTCCAATCCCATAGCTTCCCATAATAACAGGCACTGGTCGCCCATTTTGGTCAAGAACAGAAGCACCCATCGTTTCACTAAAACGAGTCCCCAGTTTAAAAATATGACCAATTTCAATACCCGTTGTGAACTGCAGTTTTCCTTTACCATCCGGCGAAAGGTCACCTTCTTGCACCAATCGAATATCAACGTATTGAGAAGGTTCAAAATCTCGGCCCGCATTCACATTCTTATAATGCTTCTCAGAAATATTTGCACCCGTTACACTATTGACCATATTTTCTACATATAAATCAGCAATAATTTCAACATGCTCTGGTAGATCAACCGGTCCGACGTATCCTGCTGGAATATCTCCAAATAACTGTCCGATTTCTTCATCTGTTGCAGGCTCAATTGTTTCAGCGCCAACGGCCATTCTTACTTTTACCTCGTTCACTTCGTGATCTCCGCGGACAATCGCTAGAATTGGTTTGTCGCCGTCCGCTACTAACAGGACACTTTTAATAATGTCAGCATGCGGCACTTCTAAATAAGCAGCTAGCTCTTCAATCGTCTTTGTATCCGGTGTATCTACGAGTTCTTTTTGTAATTGAACATCTGTATTTTTCCGTTCACTGAATTTAGCCGTTGCCATTTCGATATTTGCTGCATAGTCACCTTCCGTAGAGTAGGCAATCGTATCTTCTCCAATTGCCGAAGGAGCGATGAATTCAATGGATTCGCGGCCGCCCATAGCTCCAGCATCCGCAATAATTGAACGATAATCTAAACCAAGACGTGTAAAGATATTTTCATAAGCTTCCCAAATTTCATTATACGCCTCATCCAAACTTTCGTTTGAATCATGGAAGGTATAAGAATCTTTCATTAAAAATTCGCGTCCTCGCAGCAGACCAAAACGCGGTCTCTTTTCGTCACGGTATTTTGTTTGGATTTGATACAAATGAAGAGGCAATTTTTTGTACGACTTGATGTCATCACGAATGAGTTTTGTAAAGGTTTCTTCGTGAGTAGGACCAAGTATAAAGTCTCGTTCATGACGATCTTTTAATTTCATTAATTCTGGTCCATATGTTTCGTATCGTCCAGATTCTTCCCATAAATCCGCTGGCACTAAAGCAGGGAGCATCATTTCCATTCCGCCGATAGCATTTAATTCTTCACGAATAATGTTTTCTATCTTTTGAATGACTCGCCACGCTAAAGGCAAATAGGAATAGACTCCTGAAGAGACTTGACGAATATAGCCTGCACGTAACATTAACTGATGGCTGACTGCCTCAGCATCACTTGGATTCTCCCGTAAGGTTGGGATAAAAATTTGAGATTGTTTCATTCTGTATCAAAACTCCTTATTTTCTATGTTTTCTAATTAAAAAAGAATCTTTGAATATCATTCCACGTCACGACAACCATGAGCAACAATAACAAGGCGACTCCGATTAAATTAATCACTGCTTCGTGTTCCTCTTTAATCGGTTTCCCTCGAATAGCTTCTACAACATTTAACACTAATTTCCCGCCGTCCAATGCAGGAATTGGAAGCAAATTCATTAAACCCAAATTGGCGCTTAAAAAGCCAATAAAGCTGATAATACCCAGCATACCGCCGGTTCGGGTAACTTCGCCTGTTATCTCATAAATAGCCACCGGACCGCCTAGCGCATCCATTGAGAGCTGACCTGTAATCAGCATAATGACAGAAGTAAAAACGCCCCGCAAAGTTCGCCAAGTTTCTGTAAACCCGTAGGCTATTTTGTCGAAGAACCCCTCTTTCAAATGGGCCATCACACCGATGCGTCCTATTTCATTTCCATTTTCAACGGCTGCTTCTGGCGTAATCTCTTCTTCAATGACCGTACCATCTGATTTTTCCACCTCAAAAAGAAGCTCTTCTTCAGGGCTTTGGCCCACAATGGACACCATTTCCATCCAAGACGTCAGTTCTTCTCCGTTAATAGCCAGCACCCGATCCCCTTCTTCAACTTGTGAGGCGGCAACCGGTGAATCCGGAAGAACTTCTCCAATAATGGGTTCATTAGAAACAACGCCCCCTTGGATAAAAGCTAAAGCCATAAAAGCAATCACAGCAAGGATAAAGTTATTCAAAGGCCCGCCGAAATTGGTAAGGATTCGGTTCAGGATAGAGGCATTTTGAACTTGCCGATGAGCTGGTGCAATTTGAAGCTTTGTGCCATCTGCCTTAATGAGGATAGCATTTTCGTTTACTTGAAAAGTTTGAACATCATCAGGATTGCCTCCAACGCTTCCTTGAATGTAGAGTTCCGTTTCAAAATCATAATCTAACACATCAATCGGAATACCGCTGGTTTGAATCGGTTCCTCACTTAGGTCAATCTCCTTGACCCGGTCCTCTTCATCCAGATTTAATACAACAGGCATACCTAGTCGAAGATCCTCTTCTTCTTCATATCCTGCCATTAATACATATCCGCCTAATGGTAAAACACGAATTGTATAAGAGGTTTCATTTCTATGGGTCTGGAACAATTTTGGCCCCATCCCAATAGAAAACTCACGAACGAGAATCCCGGCTCTTTTTGCAAAGTAAAAATGTCCAAATTCATGCACGAGCACGATAATGCCAAATACTAAAATAAATGCAAGCAATGTCTGCATAAGTTACAACTCCTGTCTACCATTTCTTCTATTAAACAATCCCTAGCAATACAGCCATCATCAAACTAAACAGGACATTATCAAAACGATCTAATATTCCGCCATGTCCGGGAATGATATGACCTGAATCTTTTACGCCAAAATGTCTTTTGAATGCTGATTCAATTAAATCTCCAAATTGCCCAGTTACTGATAAAATAACAGACATAACCAACATCGTCTGGTAAGTATAAGTGAATTCAAAGAATCTTAAGTAGATGGACGCAACGATCAAAGCGATCAAGACGCCTCCCACAGAACCTTCCCACGTTTTGTTGGGGGAAATTGTAGGGGCCAGTTTCCGCTTGCCTACCATAGACCCGATAAAATAAGCGCCCACATCCGTACTGACGGCTATTAATGCAATAAATAAAAATAAATATAAATCAGCTGAACGCACAGTGATAGCCGAATAGCCTCCAAAACCTAAGTAAAAAATAGTCAGGGTGGATATTCCAGCTTTTGTAAACTCATAACCTTTACTGACCACTGTACACATCAGTAATAAAATGATAGACAGAATAGGAAGAATGCCGTTCATCAAGTGAGACGGTAAAAATTCAGCAATCACATCAAAGAAAACCACCGAAAAAACACCGATATAGGTGATAAGCGATGGGACGATTCTTCGGCTAATTTTTGCCATATGGATCAATTCCATACTTCCTAATAGAGCCACTAACCCAATGAAGAGATTAAATGGCCATCCTCCGTAAATGATGGCAGGTACTAAAACAGCAACTAATACTATAGAAGTTATAATCCGTGTTCTCAAGTTATCCCTCCTATCCCCGATGTCTGTCTTTTATCCAATTCAGACACCACCGTATCTGCGATTCCGCGCTTGGTATTCTGCGATCGCTTTTTTGAATAATGCGGCATCAAAATCCGGCCATAATACTTTCGTAAAATAAAATTCACTATAAGCATTTTGCCAGAGCAAGAAATTACTCAGTCGTTCTTCACCGCTGGAACGTATTAAAAAGTCTACGTCTTGATATTCTTTTAATTGCTCTGTCAATAAAAAAGAAGAAAACAATTCTTCATCAATTTGATTCACATGGATATTTCCAATTAATACTTCTTGAGAGATTTTTTTGGTCGCTTCTACGATTTCAGCACGTCCGCCATAGTTAAAAGCAAAGTTTAAAATCATCCCAGTATTTGCTTTTGTTTTTTCAACAGCTTTTATAATGGCTCGCTTTGTAAAGCTAGGAACTTTTTGTTCAAAGCCTGTGACCACCACTTTGACATTCTGCTCCATCAATTCCGGAACAAAGCGATCAAAAAATTTACTTGGCAGCCCCATTAAATATTGCACTTCTTTCATCGGCCGTTTCCAATTTTCAGTTGAAAAAGCATACAGAGTGAGGACTTTTACCCCTAAATGATTGGCAGCTATTGTGACTCTCCGTATAGCCTCCACACCTTCTGCATGACCCGCTGAACGCTCTAGACCTTTTTCTACTGCCCATCGTCCATTGCCATCCATAATAACAGCAACATGTTCTGGAATCGGGCCTTCGTTAATTTTTTGGGTAGATTCAGTGGATTGACTCATCTGACCCCTCCTTGCATCATTTGCTACATCCTCTATTATATTAAAAATAAGAGCAAACTACCATAACAAGTCTTAAATACTTTTGAGATAAGTAGCCCTGTCTCTTCATTCCATATAAAAATCCGCTAAAACAAACTTGTTCTAGCGGATTTGTTTTATTCGATGGATCATAAAAGAATAAGTAGCAGTTAGTCTTCCATGATTTCTCTTTCTTTTTCATCTGCAAGCTTATCGATATTAGCTACAGACGCATCTGTTAATTTTTGAACATCTTGTTCAAGGCGGCGCAGCTCATCTTCTGTAAGATCACCAGCTTTTTCCATTTTTCTTAACTGGTCAATCCCCTCACGGCGAACATTACGAACAGCTACTTTCGCATTCTCAGCATGCTCTCCAACTTGTTTCGCGATTTGCTGACGGCGTTCTTCCGTCAATTGCGGAACAACTAAACGGATAACATTCCCGTCGTTTGAAGGAGTGATTCCTAAGTTTGATTGATTAATCGCTTTTTCAATGTCTTCGATCACATTCTTGTCATAAGGTGTAATCATTAGCATACGAGCTTCCGGCACAGAAACTTGCGCTAGTTGATTTAATGGTGTCATTGCGCCATAATATGACACTTGAATCCCCTCTAACAAGCCGGCATTTGCTCTTCCCGCACGGATACTTGCTAAATCACGCGACAATGCAGCTTCTGCAGTCGCCATATTTTGTTCTGTTTGAATTAAAACCTGCTTACTCATTCAATTTCCCCC
>CAZKSU010000005.1:0-26489 GCA_964555455.1 uncultured Carnobacteriaceae bacterium | reverse complement strand
TTGCAAAAGCAATCGGCAAGCCCAGTTTATTTTCTAAATAATCATACAATGAATGCTTTAGGGCTTCATCCGGAATCTCTCCTGTCATGTCAGGATTCAGATAATCGCTGTCAAAAATGACTCGCTGCCCATCTATTTTCCGCACACGTTCAATAGCAATCACTTCGTGTTTCAAAGGCAGCATAAGCTTCTTTTTAAGCCCTTCATCCACTTTGATGCGTTCATTTCGGAGAAGGATGGTTTCGGCATTCATTCCTTGGGCATCCGACAGTTCCTTAAAGCTTGTCAGCCCTGAAATAGGGAAATCAAATAAACTAGGGTCCAGCACAATAGAACCTAGCCCTTGCTTTTTTTGAATGAGGCCATCTTGACTCAAATAGTCTAGAGCTTTCCGGATGGTCTCACGTGACACCCCATATTCTTTTGCCATAGCATTTTCACTTGGCAGCAAATCCCCTTCAGAATAATATTGATTCATAATTTTTTGTTTTAATTGTAAATAGATCGCATAATATTTATTGATACTCACATCTGCACCTTCTCTGCTAAGTTTCCATTCAAAAAGCCGCTCGGTTTCTTAGATCAACCTTCCATCCAAGGAAACTGCGAACGACTCTTTTTGTATGATATATAATGAAATAATTCCAAATTATCTCTCAATTGCGAGGACATAGACATCTCTTGGGTTGAGAATGATGGTCTCTCCGCGTATGGTGCCCAATCCATCCGCATTTGCTTGCTGGTTGTTTGCTAAAATCACCCAATCTTGAAGCTGTCCATCTTTATCTTCAGGCATCGCCAACGATTGAGGGTAGTCGCAAGTATTGGCCACAACAAACAGGTTGTCCCACTTTGATTCATTGTCAATGATGTTTGGAATAGTATACCAAATAACATTTTCAGCGTAACGTCTGAAGTACATCATATTTCCGGTACGTGTTGTTTCGTCTCTCAAAGGAGGATAGGCCTTGCGTATAGCCATCATTCCTTTGTAGTAGTCCACCAAGTCTTCGTTTTCTTTTGCACGCTTCCAGTCTAACCGGTTAACCTCGATGGGAGCGTTGTAAGTGTTTGGATTGCCCAGCTTTGTACGGGCGAATTCTTCACCAGCATGGATAAAAATCCCGCCCTGCGAAGTAAAGAGCAAGGCTGCGTTAATTTTATTCATTGTGATGAGGTCTTCGCGGCGCCCATAATCAGTAGGGGCGTCAGTAGAAAGCACCAATTTATCATAGAGCGTAAAATTATCGTGGGCCGAGCTGTAATTCACCACTTCTGTGGGTCTGCGCGCCCATGTTTTATATTCCGGCAGATGGTACTCTCCGGCATCTTGCTGGGTATTGGCCATAATCGCTGCGATTAAGTCTTCATTTTTAAAACTGCTCGAATCTTCGTTATTTGCCCCTTGCAGAAAGGCGGCATCGTAGTCTAAAAATACATGGCCTTTAATGGCATCTCGAAAGTCTGCGTTAAATAAAGCAATTCGGTCGGAATAATCGTGCACATGGTTACGATCAGCGGGTGTGTAAGGTTCTGGCAGAGACAATTCTCCGCCTGCCCATGGTTCCCCGTAAAGAATCACATCTTCATAGCCGCGCTCATCTAAAGTTCTTCGGATTTCGTTCATCGTTTCCGTATCATGGACGCCCATTAAATCAAAGCGGAAGCCGTCAATATGATATTCTTCTATCCAATAAATAAGGGAATCAATCATATACTTCCGCATCATGGTACGTTCACTTGCGGTCTCGTTGCCAACCCCAGAGCCATTTGAAAAGTTTCCGGCATAATCTTGCCGGTAGTAGTAATCAGGCACTGTCAATTGGAACCAAGAATTCTCTGTATGGTACGTGTGGTTATAAACGACATCCATAACCACTCCAATGTCATGTTTATGCAAGCTTTGGATGAGCTGTTTTAATTCACGGATCCGTGCTTTAGGGTCTCTTGGGTCTGTGGAATATTTTCCTTCAGGCACCATATAGTTCTTAGGGTCGTAGCCCCAGTTATAGTAATCTTTATCTTCTTCGTCATTTACGAAATCGTAAATAGGCAAGAGATGGACATAATTGACGCCTAATTGGCTTAAATAGTTCATTCCTGTAGGAAATTCGCCCGCATTGTCGAGAGTCGTCTCTTCTTGAGTAAAACCTAAATATTTTCCTTGGTATGCTGGAAGTATGCCGGAAGCCGGATCGCTAGAAAAGTCTTCTACGTGGACTTCCCAGATCATGGCATCCGTGATCTGCTTTTGCATCACATATTCGTCATGTTCCCAGCCTTCAGGATCTGTATCCGCTAGATTGATAATGGCTGTCCGGTCACCGTTTAGACCCACTGCTTTTGAATAAAGGTCTGGGGCTTCTGTATGATTTCCATCGTGGTTAAAAGAATACGTGTAAAATAAGCCTTGCAGATTTTCAGATAGCTCCACTTCCCATACATTGTGGTTCAGCTGCATGGGCACCTTCTTTAATAAAGAGTTATCATTAAGAACCCCAGTTTCGTAAATGTTTAAGAAGACCTCTTTGGCAAGAGGCGACCAGACTTTGAAAGTATACGTGCCGTTTTTAAACGTTAATCCTAAGTCTGAAGGTTCATAAGTCATAGACTCTAATTTATTTATTTTATTGGTTAAAGTTTGCATATAATCTAACATAGGCTCTCCCTGTCCCTTCATTTCATGGCTGAATTATAGCATAATATACATATTATTGATAGCGGTTTATTCGAAAAATCATCTCTTGTATAGACAATTTCTCAAAGAGTGTTTTAGGCGGTAAAATAAAGAAATAACAGAAAAAAAGAGCACAGAAATTTTCTCTGTTTCTAACACTTGCCCGCCTGCTCATCCACCTTTGTTTTTTTAATATAGTGATCAATGGGATAATTTTCGGGATTTAACGAAGGCGTCCCGCCTAGCATTAAGTCGCTTAAGCATTTCGCTACAATCGGCCCGGCTGTCAGACCTGTAGACCCTAAACCACTCGCCGTATAGACATTTTCTAAGCCGCTGATTTCACCAAAGAAGGGCGCGTAATCAGAAGTGTACGCTCGTGTCCCTACCCGACCTTTTTGAATACTCGCTGCCGAAAAATGTGTTGAAAATTGCCTGCGGGCACTTTCCACCATTTCCTCAAGTACATGCGGCTCCAATTCCAAATCATAACCCGCTTCGTCTTCGTGTGTAGCGCCAATTAAAATTTTCCCATCTAAAAAAGGAATAATATCTTTCTCTCCCGCAGGCATCACCACCGGCCAATCATCCGTTTCCCAGTCCGTCTGCAATTCTGCCAATTGCCCTTTTTGCGGGCGAATATCTACGTCATAGCCAAGAGGCTCCAGCGTCTCCGGCAGCCAAGCGCCGTTAGCTAATAGAATACCATCAAACGCCTCAGAAAGGGAAGCGGATGTTACTATTTTTTTGCCATTTTCTATAGACAAAGCCGCTCGCTCCTGAATGAAACGAAGTCCTTGTCTCTGAGCGGCTTGAATCAGCAGATCCACCAGTTCTTTTCCATCCACGCGAGCACCGCCTTCAGCAAATAAAGCCCGTTTGTCTTCCGTATAAATCGGAATACGCGCTCTGATTTCTGCAGGAGATAAAATAGAAAGCTCCCCAATTTCTGGCGCTTCTTTCCGTCGTTTTTGGCCAATTTCTAAAAGATCTTCTAAATTTTTATCTTTTCGTGTAAAAAGCAAGGTGCCGACTTTTTGGTAAATCTGTTTCGGAATATCTTCTCGATTTAAGACGTCCTGCAGCAGAACAGGATAGAAGGCTGCGCCTTGTTTGACCATCTCATACCACTCTTTGTTCCGACGCTTAGACAGCCACGGGCTGATAATGCCGGCACTCGCACTCGTGCCTTGCCCTGTATCGTCATCAAATAAAGTAATTTCATGCTGATCGGATTGTGATAAATAAAAGGCGGCTGTCGCTCCCACAACACCCCCGCCGATAATAGCTATTTTCTCTTTCATTTTTATTCACCTCATTTAAAAATCCTCTTAATAGTAACGAAGAATGGAATAAAATGCTATGTTAGATGCATAAAATAGAAGCAAAAATTTCCGTATGGTAGAATGGATGAAATACAGAGAGAAGAAGGAGAGAAAGCTTATGAATATTGCGGTAATTGCCCATGACAAGAAAAAAGATGAATTGGTGGAATTGGTTTTAAAATATCAAGACACCTTGAAAAATCACAAGCTCTTTGCCACAGGTACAACAGGAAAGCGGGTAGAAGACGCCACTGGCTTAGATGTGCACCGATTTAAATCTGGCCCCCTAGGCGGCGACCAGCAAATTGGCGCGTACGTCTCGGATCACAAAATCGATGTGGTTTTCTTTATTCGAGACCCGTTAACCGCTCAGCCTCATGAACCAGATGTATCGGCCTTGCTTCGTTTATGTGACGTCTATGAAATACCTCTTGCGACAAATGTTGGGACAGCAGAGCCTATTCTTCAAGCTTTAGAAGCCGGCGTGTTTGATGAAGAAACAGTAGAGAAGAACCAGTAAAATTGAGCGTTAAAAAACGACCTTCCGCATGTGGAAAGGTCGTTTTATTTTTTATCTGCCTTTGAGACGAGAGCCGCCTTCAGGAGTATAGCCATAATACTTGATGCACCATAGAGCGCTCACTCCGATGACGCCGTAAGTAATTTGTGCGCCGAGCGTATCGTCTGCGCCAAAAACCGTTTCAATCACATTAAAATCAAACAAACCAGCAGCTAATAAATGTAAGCCAGCCAAGATCAAAATCGTCAGTGCGATGCGATCCAATAATTTCATCTATTCTCTCCTCCAATCTTCCATTTAATCATACAAAATATCTGGAAAATTGTCCATTAGAGAACTACTTTTTTGATTGAATAAACGTCAGCAATATCTCGGCGGTAATGCAGGCTGCCACCTTGAATCTGATCGACCAGTTCATAGGCGGCTTTCCTGGCTTCTTCAATATTTTCGCCGATAGCGACAGGTGTGAAAACACGGCCGCCATTTGTTACCAGTTGTTCTTTTTGGTTGAAACAGGTTCCGTTATGGAAAAGCACCTGATCGCTGCTGAAAGAATGAGGGATTTCGTCAATAGCGACTTTGTGTTTGTAAGAACCAGGGTAGCCCTCTGAGTACAGGACCACTCCGACAGTAGGTCTCTCATCCCAGACTAAGTCGTCCGCTGCTAGTGTTTGGTCCATCGTTTTTTCTATAATCGTTAAGAGGTCCGATTGCAGGCGGGGCATTAAGACTTGAGTTTCCGGATCACCAAAACGGACATTAAACTCCAACACTTTGGCCTCATTATTGTGAATCATGAAGCCGATAAATAAGATTCCATGATAATTGAAGCCGTCTTTGTTTAAGCCCTCCTCAATCTGTTCAAGGATCGCTGAAATCGACCGCTGGATGCTGTCATTCATATAATGACTAGGGGAGTAAGCGCCAATTCCGCCTGTATTCAGCCCTACATCTCCTTCACCTAGTTTTTTATAATCTTGCGCTGTTTCCATAGGGTAAATCCGATTGTTGGAGACAAAACAAAGCAAAGATTGTTCAACGCCTTCAAGGAACTCTTCGATCACCACTTTTTCTCCCTGATGACCAAAACGCTTATTCACTAAGATGTCTTCTAAGGTAGCTGCAGCGGAATGAAAATCGTGCTCGATGAACACACCTTTACCTGCACACAACCCATCTGCCTTTATCACCACCGGAAAGTCCATTTGCTGAATCGTAGCTATAGCTTCATCAAAGTCAGTTGCTGAGTGGTATTGAGCAGTTGGGATATTGTGTCTGTCAAAAAAGAGTTTGGAAAATTCTTTTGAGCTCTCGAATAAAGATTCCGCTTGAGTCGGCCCAAATATTGGAACCCCTGCTTCTTGAAAGACATCAACGATTCCCAAACTCAGCGGTTCTTCAGGGCCGACAATAACCAAATCTATCTTGTTTTCTTTTGAAAAGAACAAGAGCTGATCGATAGCTAAGGGATCAATAGCTACGTTAGTAAAATCGATGGCGGTACCAGCATTTCCTGGAGCAACAAAAATCTGTTCCACACGTTCTGACTGGTCCAGCTTCCAAGCAAGCGCGTGCTCACGGCCGCCTTCACCAACAACTAAAATTTTCATAATGTCCTCCTAATGTTTAAAGTGACGCATTCCAGTAAACAACACAGTGATGTTATACTCTTTCGCTGTTTCAATAACTTTTTCATCTTGAATCGAGCCGCCTGGCTGTATGACAGCTTTTATGTTGTGTTCATTCAGGGTTTCAATCGTGTCGGCAAAGAAAAAGCCATCCGATGCCACTACCGCATCTTCCAGTGAAAATTCTGATCGTTCCAATGCCTTTTCCAGCGCCCATACCCGACGCACTTCTCCATGCCCTAAGCCAATAGCTTTGCCGTCTTTCGCTACCACCATGGCATTTGAAGAGATATGTTTGGCGACTTTCCAAGCAAACGTCAATTCTCTTAATTCCGCCTCAGAAGGTTTGCGGTCACTCATTAATTGCATGCCTTCTTCGCTCATTAAAGCTAAATCTTTTTCTTGAACTAAGAGGCCGCCGACAGCTTCTTTCGCGGTTAACTTCTGCCCTTCAAAGACTTGGAGATTCGGTACTTTGATTAAGCGGATGTTTTTCTTTTTCGCGAGCACATCTAACGCTTCTTCTGTGAAACTAGGGGCTAGAATAATCTCTAAGAAAATTTCGCTTAATTTTTCTGCGGTTTTTCGATCGATTTCACGATTAAAACCGACGATTCCGCCATAAATCGAGTGAGGATCAACACTATATGCTTTGGAATAAGCTTCTAATGCAGAATCGCCAACAGCCACTCCGCATGGGTTGTTGTGCTTGATGGCGACTGAGACGGGTTCTTCGAATTCCGCCACTAAGTCTAGACAAGCTTTCATATCGTTGTAGTTATTGTAAGAAAGCTGCTTTCCGTGCAGTTGTTCAAGCTGGTAATCTTCTGCTAAAGGATTCTCATAATAAGCTGCTTTTTGATGCGGATTTTCACCGTAACGCAGGCTGTCGTTAAAACGGTAGCCCTCTACATGATAAGCCGACCAGTTTTCGTTCGGTGTTTTCTGTGCAAAGGTTTGGGCAATCATGGCATCGTAAAAAGCGGTTAATTGGAAGGCTTTCTTCGCTAAGTATTGACGATACTTACGATCTAACGTTTCTTTTTTGAGCTGTTCGGTAATTTCCTGATAATCTTTTGGATCCGTCACGACAATCACATCATTGAAATTCTTGGCTGCTGCTCGAATCATTGAAGGACCGCCGATATCAATATTTTCGATAATCTCTGCTTCTGTGCTAGTATTGTTTTTTACCGTTTCTTCGAAGGGATACAAATTATTAACCACCATATCAATAGCTCCAAGGCCTAACTCAGCCATTTCACTTTGATCTTCTTTATTGTCTCGGCGATTTAAAATCCCGCCATGAATAGCAGGATGCAAAGTTTTTACTCGACCGCCTAATATTTCTGGTGTTTGGGTCACTTCTTCAACGGTTTTTACATGTAAGCCCGCTTCTTTTAAAACTTTTAAGGTTCCGCCTGTTGAAATAATTTCCCAGCCTAAATCGAGCAAATCTTTAGAAAATTTAACAATTCCATTCTTATTGTAAACAGATATTAGTGCACGCATAACTTAATCTTCTCCTTTTAATAATGTTTGGATGGCTTGGACCAATAGGCGATGCTCTACCTTCAGCACACGTCTCTGCAAAGTCTCAGGTGTATCGGTGGATAAGACGGGGACCGCTTCTTGTTGTAAAATTGGTCCGGCATCTAAATCTTCATTGACTAGATGCACACTGGCGCCTGAGATTTTTACACCGCGTTTGATCGCTGCTTCATGGACGATTAAACCATAGAAGCCTTTTCCGGCAAAAGCGGGCAGAAGAGAAGGGTGAACATTGACAATTTTATTGGGGTAGCGGTCGATCATTTCTTTTGAAACTTTACGAAGATAGCCGGCTAAGACGACAAGATCTACCTCTTCGTTTTCAAGGAAATCTATGATTTTCCTGGAGTCTTTGGTGACATAATGAGGAATCCCATGTTTTTTAGCCCGTTCTAAGCCGTAAACTCCTTCTTTATTTGAAATAACAACCGCTACTTGTCCGTTAATTTCATTTGCTTCGCAAGCATCGATGATAGCTTGTAAATTCGTTCCACTTCCGGAAATCAAAACACCTATTCTGGCCACAACAGCTCAACTCCCTTAATTGTACTAGACGCTTGGCCGAGCACAAAAGCATCTGTACCAAGCTTCTCTAATAAGGAGAGAGCTTGCTCTTGATGCTCAGGAGCAATAAAAGCAACCATGCCGACGCCCATATTAAACGTGCTGAACATTTCTGTCGTCGAAATGCCTCCTAAATCTTGGATGATTTGGAAGATGTTTTGTTTAGGAATAATGGATGTATCGATTTGAATGCCGAGATAATCAGGCAAAACCCGGGGAAGATTTTCATAAAGCCCGCCGCCTGTTATATGCGCTAATCCTTTTACAGGAATTTTTTCCAGTAAAGCTTGGATTTCTTTGGTGTAAATTTTTGTAGGTTCTAATAAAGCTTCACCAATTGGCTGATCGATTCCTTCAACCGTATCTTTAAAGTCAATCTCATGTTTATCTAAAACAGCTCGGACTAAAGAAAAACCATTGGAGTGGACGCCAGAAGATTCAAGCCCTATGGCTATATCACCAGCTTCTATTTCACGTCCAGTAATCATCTTTTTCCTATCGACCATACCTACCGCAAAACCTGCTAAATCGTATTCGTCATTTTCATATAAGCCGGGCATTTCAGCAGTTTCTCCGCCGATTAATGCAGAAGCAGCTTGTTTGCATCCTTCAGCCACTCCCGAAACCAAAGTAGCCATTTTCTCGGGCTCTAACTGACCTGTTGCAATATAATCTAAGAAAAAGAGGGGGCGAGCGCCTTGGCAAAGTATATCGTTGACACACATAGCCACTAAGTCGATGCCGATTGTGTCATGTTTTTCTAAAGCCTGGGCGATTTTTAACTTTGTACCGACTCCATCTGTACCAGAGACCAGCACCGGTTCTGACAAACCGTCTAGATTGGGTTGAAATAAACCCGAGAATCCGCCCACATCAGTTAAAACTTCATCTGTGAAGGTTGCCTGCACCATGTCTATAATGAGCTGGACTTGCTTATAGCCTGCTTCTTTATCCACACCAGCTGCTTTGTAATCTAATCCCATTGTAAATCCTCCTAATTATTCGAACCTGTAAAGTAAGGGTCATACATTTGTGTGCGTCCAATGGCGCGGTAAAAGCCATCTAAGCTGAGAAAATGTAAAGAATCACAGCCGATCAGTTCCACCATTTCATCTAAAGTATAGTTCGCTGCCACGAGCTCTTTCCGATCGCGAATATCTAAGGTAATCCTTTCAGGATTCACGATAGCGGGAGAGGCGATTCGGACATGAACAGAGTTGGCTCCCATTTCTTTTAAACTTTTAACGGTTCGCTTAATCGTATTTCCGCGTACAATTGAATCATCCACTAAAATGATATGACGATTCGCCACATTCTGGCGGATAGGTGTTAACTTCACTTGCAGCCCTTGTTCGCGATCCAATTGGGTCGCTTTAATAAAGGTTCGTCCGACATAACGATTCCGGACAAAGCCCTCTTGATAGGGCAAGCTTGAGGCATTTGCGTAGCCGAGCGAAGCAATCATGCCGGAATCGGGAGCACCGATGACTACGGCATTTTCAATGGGCTTTTCTTGCCATAAAGCCTCACCTAAGCGGTAGCGCGCTTGGTAAACAGACACCCCATCTAAGATGGAATCTGGCCGTGCCGTATAAATAAACTCAAAAGCATCTAAATTTTCTGTTGACTCAATGGCATTCGTTAAGTAGTAACTCGTAGATTGCGTTTGCGTTTGGACAAACATCTCGCCCGGTTGAATTTCACGAATGATTTTTCCGCCGATTGTTTCAATGGCGCAAGTTTCAGTAGAAGCAATCATGGTTTGTCCAAGTTTTCCTATAGACAACGGTTTGATTCCATCGCGGTTTTTATACACGATAAACCGTTCGTCATTCATAAAAACTAGGGTGAATTTGCCTTTGATTGTTTCGAAGTACGGTTGGATATTTTCTAAGTTTCCATTTAAAACAGCTATACATTCATCAAAAGTGAAATCAGTGTTTTCAATCACTCCGTCAATTCCGAGTAAGGCATTGTCGTGAGCTACAGGCATTTTAGCTTGATGTTTTCCTTGCGTATTGTATTCCACAAAACCGATTCCCTTATTTCCCGGCATATGGTCGATTAAACCACGGCCGAAGGTTTCACTAATCAGGCCTGAATTTTTTGCGAGATGCGTCTGCTGCTGGTCAATCGTTCCTATGCCAACACCTTCTTGACCACGGTGCTGCAAAGCGTATAATCCGTAATATAGTTTTGGAAAAACGGTATAGTTTTCAAAACTAAAAACTCCTAGTAAACCGCTCATAAACTCTCCTTTATAATGCTTTTACAGCCGCTTCATCATTCATCTGATGAACGCCTTCGGCCATTTCAACTTTATAGTCTTTTAAAGCCTGCGCCAGTTTCTCATTTTGTAAAGCTAAAATCTGTGTGGCAAAAATTGCCCCATTTTCACCGCCATCGATAGCCATGGTCGCTACAGGCACTCCTTTGGGCATCTGCACAGTCGACAAAAGAGCATCCAAGCCATCAAGTGTTGAAGATTTAACCGGAATACCGATGACAGGTTTTGTAGTCATGCCTGCCATCACGCCACTTAAATGAGCCGCTTTGCCGGCAATGCCGATATAGATTTGTGCATCGTCTTTTGCCATCGTTTCGTCCAGTGTATTCAATGCGCGGTGGGCTGAGATAACCGTCACTTCATAAGCTACCCCAAATTTCTTCAAGAATGAGGTGACTTTTTCTGCAATTTTAATATCACTTGAACTTCCCATAATAATTCGTACATCCATTTTAAAATTCCTCCTGTTTTTTGGTTAGTCTATCGAATTGAAGTAAGCCTTGGCTTTTTCAATAAAACGCGGTAAGCCGACTTGATCAATGTTTTGATATAATCCTTCATCTAAACGTTCAATATTTGAGAGGGTGCCGAAGACTAAACCATCCGGGCTGGTTAGACTATCAACTCTTTCCTCTGCGAAGTAGTTGGTAAAGACAGAAACAACTTGTCCGTTTTCCATGAATCGCTCTTGAGCAGCACCTAAATCAATGCGGCCCCAAGCTGTAGCGAGAGCTGTTGTGTAAACTTCTCCTGCTAAATCCTGACTCCAAGCCGAAGCGTTGGAAAGAACTTTTGCCTCTACTAAATCAGAAATAAATTTATTCTCTTTATTTGGCAGTAATCGAATACTTGTGTTGTTTGTAATTTCCCCGTGTTCAATTAAACCTGTTGAAATCAAAGGAGCAAGACCTGTGCCTGAACCAAAGATCAGGTGTTTTTTAGCTAAGTGACGATGGACGGCTTCTTTTACATCTGGTCGGTTGAGCAAAATATTCCAGACGCGCCCAACCTCATTGGGCTGGTTGCCAAAGACGGCACCGCCGGCTAATACCAGGACATGGTGCTCGTTTAAGGCCAATAGGAAATCCGCAATTGACTGCTTAAAATCTTCATGTGTTGCATTTTTTATCACCAATTGAGTCAGCTCAAAGCCGGCTTCTTGAAAGGCATCACGTAAATCAAACTCGGCGTTGGTTCCTTGGAGAACAGGGATAAGTACCTTTGGCTGCTCGACGGGCAGTCTCTTTGTAAACACTTCGCTTGAGATTTTTGCTGGTTCTTTTTCAACGGTTTCAACGGTTTGGAAAACGGAGTCGAATACTTTCTCAGAAGCGGCAAGCACTTGCTGCAAGTCAATCTCTCGGTCAGCGATTGTGAAAGTATTGGCTGTTGTTTGACCAATAACTGTGTAATCGAACCCTTCCAATAGGTCCTCTGAATCGACTTCAAGTAAGAAGGAACCGACCATTGGTTCAGCTAAACGTTCTGCAGGTCCTGACACAGCCAAACCGATATTGTTTCCTAAAGCCATTTCAATTAATTCTTTCAGCATACCGTTAAAGCCAACGGTTGAAGCGGCCAAAATGTTGTTTTCTTGGGCTGCTTGGTGAATCCGTTCGAAAGTGGTTTTCGCTTGTTCTAAATCAATGGTGCCTTCTGCATTCAAAGGCTGTTCAATCAAAACGACTGAAGAACCTTCTTTTTTAAATGCTCGAGAGACGACATGCTGTATATTTCCAGGAGCAACGGCAAAGGAAATCAGAGTAGGGGGAACATCCAATTCTTCAAATGTTCCTGACATCGAATCCTTTCCGCCAATGGCTCCCAAAGACAGACCAGCCATTGCAGCATTTGCACCCAGTAAAGCCAGCACTGGTTTCCCCCAGCGAGCTGGATCCTCCTTTAAGCTTTCAAAAAACTCTTGGAAGGTTAAACGGATGTCTTTGTAGTCAAAGCCCATCGCGACCATCCGCGAGACCGATTCAACAACCGCATAATAGCCTCCATGAAAGGGCGATTGTTCCGCTAGCTCTGGATGATACCCATAAGCCATGCCAGAAGTCGTTTCCGTTAAACCATTCTCCACAGGCAATCGGGAAATCATGCCTAGTTCTTGGGTTTTACGATTTTTTCCTCCATAAGGGAAGAGAACGGTTGCCCGGCCGATCGAGGCATCAAATTGCTCAGCCATGGCTTGCTGACTCGCTCGATTAATGTCGGTCATGTAATCGATCATTTCTGCTTGGGTCCATAGCTTTTTATTGATTAACCCATTGTTATAAATCGTGTTCGGTTGTTTTAGAAGGGCAGCAGCATGCTTGGATGCACCGTTTGAATCTAAGAAATCCCGGTGGATACGAATAATTTCTTGTCCTTGCCACTGCATAGACATTTGCTGATCAGCAGTAACTTCTGCAATAACGGCTGCTTCCACATCTTCTTCTCTGGCATAAGCCATAAATTGTTCTAAATCTTTTGGAGCAATCACAACCGCCATACGCTCTTGAGATTCAGAGAGAGCAAGCTCGCCGCCATGCAGACCGTTGTATTTGGGCGGAACGGCATCTAAATCAATGGTGATCCCTGGAGCCAACTCACCCACTGCGACGGAAACCCCGCCAGCGCCAAAATCATTTGAGCGTTTAATTAAAGTGGTCGCCTTGCCATTGCGGAAGAGGCGTGCAATTTTCCTTTCCACAGAAGGTGCGCCTTTTTGGACTTCTGCACCAGCTGTTTCAAGCGATTCTTCCGTTTGGATTTGAGAAGAGCCAACAGCCCCTCCTAAACCATCACGGCCTGTACGTCCACCTAATAAAACAATTTTGTCTCCTGGAGCCGGTTCCTCACGAACAATATTTCTTCGAGGGGCGGCAGAAATTAAAGCGCCTAATTCTAAACGTTTCGCTTCAAAACCCGGGTGGTAAATTTCTTCAGCAAAAGCGCCTGTGACTCCGATTTGATTGGCATAATCGGAATAACCGGCTAAAGCTTTTTGAGAAATCACGCGTTGGGGAAGTTTGTCTTCACGGACATCTTCTAGCTTTTGATTGGGATGCATTCCGCCCGACAGCCGCATGGCTTGGTAAACCCAGCTTCTTCCAGAAAGGGGGTCACGGACGCCTCCGCCTAAACAAGTAGAAGCGCCGCCAAAAGGTTCGATTTCGGTAGGATGATTATGGGTTTCATTTTTAAAATATAAAATCCAATCTTCTTCTTCACCGTCGACATCTACTTTAATTTCTAAAGCGCTGGCATTGATTTCAGCTGAAATCTCGACATTATCCAGTATTCCTTTGGCCATTAAATCTTTCGCTTGAATGGTTCCCATGTCCATTAAAGTCATGGGGCGACCAGTCCGGTTTAAAGCTTCTCTTTTTTCATAGTAGTCATTCAAAGCCACTTCAAACAGCTTTTTAAAAGGACCTTCTTCAATGTCAATAGCATCAATTTCAGTGTTAAAAGTTGTATGGCGGCAGTGATCCGACCAGTAAGTATCAATCACTTTTAACTCTGTGAGGTTCGGATTGCGGCCTTCTTTTCTAAAATAACGCTGGCAAAGGAGCATGTCCTCTTCATCCATAGAAAAACGGTGACTGAACATGCGCACTTCTGTTTCTGTCAAGTCGATAAACCCTGGTATTTCATCGAGTTCTTCTGTTGTGCTTTCTTTGTTTTGAGCCGGTTTTTCCTGAATAGGAATTTCAATATTTTCTACCGGATTCAAATAATATTTTTTGAATTGCTGAACTTCCTCGGGCTTTACCCCGTCAAATACAAAAATGCGTGAATGAGCCACTTGTACTTGTTCGTAGCCAAGGATTTTTTGAATAATTTCTTGGACCATCGCTTCTTTTTCGTTGTATTGCCCCGGCACCTGATGAAAACGGAAAGCCATCCCTTCCTTGAATAGAGGGAGTTCATGGTTTACTTCATTTTTAGAATCATTAAATAGTTGGTGTTCTACATCTGAAAGTGCTGCTTCGGGAAGGTTCTCGTATTCATACACGTCAAAAATCTGGAAGGAAAAATCGGGTTTCCATCCAAAAAAATCAAGGGTGTCTTTGGATAGCTTTTGACTTTCAACATCGAAGGCTTCTTTACGCTTTGTAATGGTTAACATAAGCTCTCCTTTATTTTAAAAATAGTTTTTAATAATACGATGGATTCGGATTAGTTAAAGTAACGGACTAACTCAAGCGGTTGGACAGCTTGCCCGTCCTTATAGACGCGCATATTCCCTGCCGAAACTTCATCGATGAGCACAATGTCTTCACTGCCTTCTAAACGGCCAAACTCAAGTTTGATGTCATAAAGCTCAAGGCCTTTGCTGGCCAAATCTTCTTTGATCACATTGGAAATCTTTTGCGTGAGTTTTTTAATTTCTTCATATTCTCCTTCAGCCAGGATGCCTAATTGAAGCAAGGCATCTTCGTTAACAAGCGGGTCTTCTCGTTTATCATCTTTAAGCGTAAACTCTACATAGTCATTCAATACATCGCCTGTGTCTGCATACAGCCCATAGCGGCGAATAAAGGAACCAACTGCACGGTACCGGCAGATGACTTCTAATCCTTTGCCAAAAACTTCTGCTTTCTTAACTTGCATCGTCTGTTTTTCAGTATCTGAAGAAATGAAATGAGTAGGGATTCCTTTTTTAGCCAGTTTTTCAAAAAAGTAAGTCGAAACCAGAACATTCGCTTGTCCGGCTCCGGCTAAAGTAGCGCCTACCTGGTTTGCACCTGGATCAAATTCTCCGTCTTTGCCTGTTACATCATCTTTAAAATGAAAATAAACATTTCCTGTGTCACTTTGCATCAAATCTTTTGTTTTGCCTTCATAAATCAATGTCATCATGTTCTTCCTTTCAATGAGCAGTAGATTGTCCTAAAAACCGAACGTTTTTCATTACTTACACTTCTATGATACACTAAATCCGATTATAATCTAGCTTTATTTGAAAAAAGGCTTGTTTTTTCGAATAAAACCCCTATAATAATTAAAACGTTCGCTGCAAACACGAACATTTTTAATTACTGAAGAAGCAGATGGATGTTTGTAAAGAGACAAAATAAAACTGAAGGAGTTTTACAATGAGTGCTTGGGAAACAAAGTTTAGTCGTGAAGGTATTACGTTTGATGATGTTCTGTTAGTTCCAGATGAGAGTCATGTATTGCCAAATGACGTAGATTTATCGGTGAACTTAGCGCCTAACTTACAGCTGAATATACCGATTATCAGTGCGAGTATGGATACCGTAACGGATTCAAGAATGGCCATTGCAATGAGCCGCGAAGGTGGCTTGGGTGTTATTCATAAAAATATGTCTATTAAAGAGCAAGCCAATCAAGTGAAGATCGTGAAACGTTCAGAAAATGGTGTGATTCAAGATCCTTTCTTCTTAACACCAAATCATCTATTAGAAGATGCAGCCAGCTTAATGGAAAAATACCAAATCAGTGGCATCCCTATTGTTAAATCCGAAAATGATCTAACGATTCAAGGAATTTTGACCAACCGTGATTTGCGCTTTACTGAAGATTATACCCAACCCATTCATGCCTTCATGACCAAAGAATATTTAATTACTGCCCCTGCTGGGACGACATTGGAAGAAGCAAAAGATTTATTGCATGAATACCGCATTGAAAAATTGCCTTTAGTGGATGGGGAAGGCAAATTAGCCGGTCTGATTACCATTAAAGATATTGAAAAAGTAAAAGAGTTTCCCAATGCGGCAAAAGATGAACAAGGCCGTTTATTAGTAGCGGCGGCCGTTGGGGTTACCTCCGATACTTTTGAACGCGCACAGGCTTTGATTCATGCTGGAGTCGATGCATTGGTCGTAGACACTGCCCATGGGCACAGTGCAGGAGTGATCCGAAAAATCGAAGAGATTCGCGAAGCCTATCCTGAAGTGACCATCATAGCTGGGAATGTGGCGACGGCAGAAGGCGCGCGTGCCTTGTTTGAAGTGGGTGTAGACGTTGTCAAAGTAGGGATTGGTCCAGGATCGATCTGTACCACTCGTGTGGTCGCAGGTGTAGGGGTGCCGCAGCTATCTGCTGTTTATGAATGTGCGGATGTGGCGCGCGACTATGGCAAAGCGATTATTGCGGACGGCGGCATCAAATATTCAGGCGATATCGTGAAAGCTTTGGCAGCCGGAGGACACGCTGTTATGTTAGGTTCAATGCTTGCGGGAACAGATGAATCACCAGGTGACTTTGAAATGTTCCAAGGCCGCCGTTATAAAACATACCGAGGAATGGGTTCACTGGGCGCTATGAAAGCAGGCTCAGGTGATCGCTACTTCCAAGAGAAAGTGGAGAATGAAGCCAAAAAGTTAGTCCCGGAAGGAATTGAAGGGCGAGTTGAATATAAGGGCTCTGCTTCAGAGATTATTTATCAGATGGTGGGCGGTCTTCGCTCAGGGATGGGCTATGTGGGAGCTGCCCACTTAGAAGATTTAAGAGAAGAAGCGCAATTTGTCCGAATTTCCAATGCTGGTTTAATTGAATCCCATCCGCATGACGTACAAATTACAAAAGAATCACCCAATTACTCAAGGTAACGGTTAGAAAGAGGGCCGGACCTTATTTAGGTCTGGCCCTCTCTTGATGAAACGGCACAAAAAAATCTGATTTTAAGGCGTCTTATGGTATACTTTTCTTAATGAATACCATCGGATCCAACACTAAAAGAGAGGAACATGTCATGAAGACGGATATCGAAATCGCCCAAAGTGTAGAGACCAGACCCATTCAAGAAATTGCTGAGAAATTACATATTGCTGAAGAAAAATTAGAATATTATGGAAAATACAAAGCAAAAATCAATCTTGAAAAAGAAGATTTGATGAAAGAGCGAGGAAAGCTGATCCTCGTGACCTCCATTAATCCCACCCCTGCTGGTGAAGGAAAAACTACTGTTTCTGTCGGTTTAGGGGATGCTTTGCAAAAAATTGGCAAAAAGTCAGCCATTGCCCTGCGTGAACCTTCTCTAGGACCCGTTTTTGGAATCAAAGGGGGCGCGGCAGGCGGAGGCCATGCACAGGTCATTCCTATGGAAGATTTGAACTTGCATTTCACAGGAGATATGCATGCCATCGGTTCGGCAAATAATTTAGCAGCAGCTATGCTGGACAACCATATCAAACAAGGAAATGCCTTAAATGTCGACCCGCGCCGTGTCACATGGAAACGAGCGGTCGATATGAATGATCGTCAGCTGCGAAATATTGTGTCCGGGTTAGGCGGTCCGGTTAACGGTTCACCGCGCGAAGACGGCTTTGAAATAACAGTCGCTTCAGAAATTATGGCGGTATTATGCTTGGCTGAAGATTTAGAAGACTTAAAACACCGCCTGAAACAATGTATACTAGGCTATACCTTTGATAATGATCCGGTAACCGTCGGCGATATCAAGGCAGAGGGTGCAATGGCGGCACTTTTAAAAGATGCCTTAAAACCAAACCTAGTCCAGACACTAGAAGGAACCCCTGCCTTTATTCATGGAGGCCCCTTCGCTAATATCGCCCATGGGTGCAACTCGGTGCTGGCGACTAAAACAGCTCTTTCTCATGCTGACTATGTCGTGACAGAAGGCGGCTTCGGCGGAGATTTAGGTGCGGAGAAGTTTATGGATATTAAGTGCCGTACAGCTGGTTTAGAGCCAGATGCTGTGGTAGTGGTTGCGACCATTCGTGCGCTTAAAATGCATGGCGGCGTCTTGAAAACCGAGTTAACCGAAGAAAATTTAGAAGCTTTAAAATTAGGCTTTAGAAACTTGCAAAAACATGTAGAGAATATGAAAAATGTCTTCGGCATGAATGCAGTCGTTGCAATCAATGCTTTCTCTGCCGACACAGAAGCTGAAAAATCCTTGCTGCTGGATTTATGTGCTGAACAAGGCTTTCCGGCGGTAGTAGCGGATGTCTGGGGCCAGGGAGGCGCTGGCGGGGAAGAACTCGCCCATGCAGTCGTGCAACTCGCTGAACAGCCGTCTCAGCTGACACATCCTTATGCGTTAGAAGATGCCATTGAAGAGAAAATTAATCAAATTGTCCAAAAAGTGTACGGCGGCTTGGGAACCGAATGGTCCAATAAAGCGCGCAGACAATTGCGGCACCTTGAAAAACTAGGCTATGGCGATTTACCGGTCTGTATGGCAAAAACGCAATATTCCTTTTCAGATGATCCTACATTACTCGGACGTCCGGAAGGTTTCACGCTTTCGGTTTCTGAACTGACGGTCTCGGCAGGCGCCGGCTTTATCGTTGTTTTAACAGGCGATGTCATGAAGATGCCAGGTCTGCCAAAAGTGCCCTCTGCTGAAACGATCGACATTGATGCTGACGGAAAAATTACAGGTTTATTCTAACTTTTAAAGAAAGAAAGGGATTGCCATGAAAGATAAAGTTGTGAATGAATGGTTGGGAGAATTGGGAAGTGAGGGCGGAAAATACGGCGGTGGAAGTGCCGCCAGCGTGGTGGGGGCGATTGCTACCCGATTAGCTCAGTATGTGTTCGAGCTCCAGCACGGGAAGAAAAAGTATGATGAACATCGGGTAGAGATCGAAGCGGGGATTTCACGCGCCAAAAGATTGTCGGATGAGTTGCTGAATTTGGCTGAGGTGGATGCGGATGTCTTTGCGCCAGTGATGGAACTTTTTAAATTGCCTCAGGATACAGAAGCCGAACGCCAAGAGCGAAGAAAGCAATTGGACAGAGGCTTTGCAGAAGCCGCTCGTCCTCCGCTTGATATTATGAAAAAAATGGACAGTGTGCTGGATTTATTTGAAGAACTGCTTGAACTAGAAGTCGGCGGCAGCATTTTGGATGATGTGGAAGTGGGTTTGCTTTTAACAGATGCAACCATTAAAAGTGAAAAAGTAAACTGTGAAACCAACATTCATCTCATTCATAATGACGAGCTGAAAGGGACGCTAGTACAGGAAGTAGAAGAGGCTTATGAGCAGCTGATTGCTCGTTGCGGCAAACTGCAAGACAAAGTTCAGGAAGTCGCTGAAAAGAAACAATAGCTGACGAAGAAAGAATAGTCGAGAGAGTTGCTGGCCGGGCGGCAGCAAATAACGGCTGCTGTCTGAGCCTAGTAATCCTGTAAATAGACGAAAAGCATAAAGTAAGCGAGGGATGATAGATGCCAGAAAGTAAAAAAAGATTTCGGGAAGAGATGATTGCCGCTTTTGCGCAATTAGACAAAGAAGAACATGATGACATTTCGAGACAGTTACAAAGACGCTTGTTCCAGTCGGGACTATGGGAAAATGCACAGACCATCGCTGTTTATTTATCCATGGGGGATGAATGGGATACAAGAAAAATTGTAGAGAAGGCTTGGTCAGAAGGAAAGCGAGTGGTTATTCCTAAAACCATTCCGGATACAAAAGAAATGATTTTTTACACACTGAGCGATTGGTCGCAGACAGTAAAAGGCCCCTTTAATTTAGAAGAACCCAATATTGAAAAAACAGCCGCTGTCGAGAAAGATGAGATTGAATTGCTTATCGTTCCGGGATTGGTCTTCACCAAAGAAGGCTACCGCATCGGCTTTGGCGGCGGGTATTACGACCGCTTTTTAGCGGATTTTGTGTATCCGACAGCATCGCTCGTGCACACCAATCAATTGGTCGATTCTTTTTATATCGAGCCTTTTGATATTCCGGTAAATTACCTCATTACGGAGCAGGGAATTATCGGTTAAGAAAAATTGCTTTCAAACAAAAGATATGAAACACTATAACTAGAAAGAGTAGAAGTATAGCGTAAAGTGCTAGCGGATGGGATGTTGCCGCTAGTGGTGGAAATTTTTGTGCCTATATTTCGCATCCGCTTATGTTATTTAATCTTTACGGATGGACTCTTAATATATAAAGAGTAGGGGAGTTCAAATGATCAAACAAACAGAAAGAGAAAGATTTAGCTTTACAACTCAGCAGATAGCTGTGTTAGGTGTATTGATGTCGTTAAGCTTAGTGCTGTCACGTGTGTCGATTACTCTCGGCCCAAACAACCGATTGGCTTTTGGATTTATTATCAATTCCATTATTGCCATTTTGTATGGCCCGTGGGTAGCAGGTTTCGCGAGTGCTGCTCAGGATCTATTGAAATCGTTTTTATTCGGGGTGCAAGGGCAGTTCTTTATCGGCTTTACCTTGACGGCCTTTGTAGGCAGCTTTATTTATGGGGTATTCCTCCATCGTAAAACGATTACATGGAAGCATGTGCTGGGAGCGGTGCTTGTAAACACGCTTGTTTCGAATTTATTTCTAAATACTTTATGGATCCATTTATTGTACCGCACACCTATTTTAGTGCTGCTGGCTGCTAGAATCCCTCAAAATCTGATTATGGCGCCTATAAGATTCGGGCTGATTTACTTAATGACGCAAAACCGTCAGCTAAATCAAATTTTTGACCGTTATGCCGTAGGGAGAAAGTAAAAAAAGAAAATACAAAAGCAACGAGCAGGCAGGAGAGTCTTTCCGCCGGGTTCGTTGCTTTTTTATGTTTACCTGCTATTTAACCCCTTGCCCAAGGATTTTGCTAAAGACAAGCGGTGAGGATATTTAACGGTTACAGCTCCTCATTCGATGGTTCATTTGGAGCCTCTCGAGAAATCACTTTCCCGTTCTTAATGTACTTTTTAAATTCACGGTAGATGTCTTCAAAAATCGGCAAGTCGCTCTGAGCCGGCGGAGTTCGCCGCAATAGCTCCCGCGGCACATACAGACGGTCATTTCCGTGGAGATGGTCACTCAAAATTTCGACGATAGGGCTCGCTTCGCTTAAATCAATTGTTTCCCCGTCTGAATAAATAAGTGTAATCGGCGCTTTCTGTTTCAATGTGTAATCATAAGAAATGTCTGAACTCCGGTTAACCATGGTGAAATAATTGCGATCATAATACAATTGACCGACCAGATTTCTTAAATATTCAACGGTTTCCCCATCTGTTTCCCGATTAAATTCAACTGATTTTAAAGGCTTACGGTGTAAAAACATATTGGCCAAGACACTTAAATAATCATCCGAACTTTCTGTCCAGGCATTGACTGCATAGAGGATGATATTGTCATCTAAATTCAAATAATCAGACAAGGAAGCATTGCCCTCGAAAAAAGGCGCGAGCTGAGGGATACTCGGTCTTAATTCGCCTTCTTTGTGTAAAGTGCGTGCACGCGTCAATAACCGGTCCAAGGTCACTTCCATGCCGCGGGAAACTGGGTGGAAATAGACTTGCATGTACATTTGATAGCGGCGCACAATGTAATCCTCAACCGCATGCATCCCTTGTTCTTGAAAGGCTATCCCGTCTTTATAAGGACGGATGACCCGCAAGATACGAGAGAGGTCAAATTTACCGTATGTTACTCCGGTATAGTAAGCATCACGCTGCAAATAATCCATCCGATCCGCATCAATCTGGCTGGAAATCAGCTGGATGACTTGCTGGTTCGGATAATCCTTTGTGATCACACTGGCCACCTGTGTCGGAAAGTCCGGGGACACACGTCTCAGAATCTGATTCACTTCTGTCTTTTCATCCAAAATAATATCCGTGGTGAGTTTTTCATGGTCAGTATCGAATATTTTCTCAAAGGTATGAGAAAAAGGGCCATGACCGATATCATGAAGCAAAGCAGCACACAAGGTGACCATCCGCTCTGAATCATCCCATTCTTCAGGGTAGTTGCGCAAGAAGCGGTCGCAGATTTTCCGGGCCAATTCATACACCCCTAGAGAATGGGAGAAACGGGAGTGTTCTGCCCCGTGAAAGGTATATTGAGAAGTACCGAGTTGTTTAATGCGGCGCAGTCTTTGCATCTCTTTTGAATCAATTAAATCCAAAATGATCTGATGGCGCACATGCACATGGTCATGAATGGGATCTTTAAACACAATTTCAGTGGGTAATTGGTCTTCTTTTTCAAACTGTACGGGTTTCATCTTTTCCCTCCTACAGGCTAATGTTTTACAAACTCTTCACCAAACACACGCACATTCCGGCGAATCATCTTCTCTAAACCGTCTTCGAAATGGGCATCGATTCCTTCTGTATATTCGCCTGGAATCCAGTCGAAATGCTGCAGCATCCGCTGTTTAACCTCGCCGACAGACATCGGTGTCTGATAGGCTTCTTCAAGAGTAGTCATCACCTCAGGGCGAATATCTGGGTAACGGCCAGCCGGTTCAGAGCCATCGCGTCCTTTTTCATAAAATTCGCGAAGCATTTGCGCACGTTCTCTCTGGTCGCCGTTTACACTTACATAAAGCATAACGGCCACGCCATTTTTGATGCGCCGCTGTGAAATGCCGGCAATCTTTCGTCCTTCGATGCTTAAATCGTAATCCCCAAAACAGTAAGAATTGGAAATTTCAAAGGCCTTAATCTTTTGCGGGAAGTCAGCAAAAGAAGCGCGGATAAAGTCCAGCATGAATTGATAACCTGTATCAATCGAGAACCGTTCCGCCCCGCTCGGGTAAATCAGAGAAACATTCAATACTCCGGGATCGCTCACCACGCCTAAACCCCCTGAATTGCGGATAACTACATCATGTGCGCAATCATGTAAGACTTCGAGCCCTTTTTCAAAATGGCCGATTTTGGTGTCCATCATCCCTAAAATAGCAAGGGGAGAGGTTTGCCAAAAATGAAGCAAAGGCTGCTTATTCTCGCCGGTATATGTAATTAAGGCATCGGTTAAAGCAAAATGCGCCATATGCTGATGGCTGCCGTAGGGCATTGTTTCTGAATCATAAACTGAAAAAGTACCGTCATTAAACGCTAATGGCTTGTGTTGTTTCGTCATTTCGAGTCTCCTCATCAATTCTATCTTTCGTATTGTATCAAAATTTAGCCAATAATCCTATAAAACAACCAATTTCCCGCGACGAAGCCTTTGAATTTATGCTAAAATAGAAAAGGAAGTAAATCAGGGAGGGGACTCGATTAAATGACGGATAAATTATCAAGTGGTTTACCCGCAAGAGTTATTCTTGAAACAACCATTGTTCAAGAAGGAGAAGTGTTCAAACACTCTTTTGATGAAATGGGCCGGATTGTACAAATGAATGGCAATTACTATATACGCTATACTGAATCCGAGCATAAAGATGAAGTGGCAACATTGATTAAAATAGATGAAAACGGCAGGGTCAATCTTACCCGACATGGGGAAACGAAAACCCGCCTTGTTTTTGATGACAACGAGGAAACACTCACGACATATCCTACGCCGCAGGGTACTATGCAGCTCTCAGTAAAGACGAATCGACTCAGCATCAGCACAACCGATCAGCCTTTTGCTGGCGAAGTGGAAGTGGATTACATCATCCATATGGAAGGTTCTCCATTGGGAACTTACCAAATACGGTTGATTTTCACGACTTAATAGAGTAATATATATAGGTTAATGTTGGCTAGAAATGAACAATGAATTAAAGGGTGAATACATTGAAATTAAGACAATTTGAAGGCGAACGAAGAGAAGAAGTCTCGATGATTCGTGTCGCAAAAGCAGTGCTTGAAGAAAAAGGCGAAGTCATGGACTTTAATGAGATTGTTCAAGAAGTCGCTGAGTTTATTGGATTAGCAGAAAAAGAAATGGAACATCGCATGGTTCAATTTTATACAGATATGAACGTTGACGGCGAGTTTATTTCTTTAGGTGATAACACATGGGGCTTACGTAACTGGTACCCGGTCGATTCAATAAACGAAGTATTGACGCATGAAAACGATGAAGAAGACATTATCCCATCGATCAGCCCTGACGGCTTCGATGAATACGAAGATGCTTCGCTTGAAAAAGAATTTGAAGATGAATTGGATAAAGACGAAGAGGATACTGAGCCATCAGATGAAACATTTGTTGATATCGATGGAGATGGCACGGTTGAGAACCTGGATGATTTCCAAGATGACGTGGATGATTTAGACAGTGAAGGTCTAGATGATGCTGAATTAGATGACTTGGCAATTGTGGATGATGAAGACTTGCTTGATGAAGAGATGGATGACGACGAATTCTAGGAAAACACCCTAAGAATTTCTTGACATTTCATAGAATATAGGTAACATATTGATTGGGCACTTGAAAATCAGAACGCTTTGATTTTCAGTCGGAAAATGAATTTAACAGCTCTCTATTCTATTAAAAACTTATGGGATAGAGAGCTTCTTATTTTTATTGAACCTATTTGCAAAAATTATAAGGAGGCTTTTATATGACGAAGTATATCTTTGTCACTGGTGGAGTTGTTTCTTCAATTGGTAAAGGAATTGTAGCAGCTTCGCTTGGACGGTTATTAAAAAATAGAGGACTAAACGTAACGATGCAGAAATTTGATCCGTATATCAACGTGGATCCGGGGACGATGAGTCCTTACCAGCATGGAGAAGTTTATGTAACAGATGACGGAACAGAAGCTGATTTGGATTTGGGTCATTATGAGCGATTTATTGACATCAATTTAAATCAATTTTCTGATGTGACGACCGGTATGGTCTATTCTGAAGTCATTGAAAAAGAAAGACGGGGAGACTATCTGGGCGCCACGGTTCAGGTTATCCCGCATATTACAGACATGATTAAAGATAAAATTATGCGGGCAGCTGAAACCACCCATTCAGATATTATCATCACTGAAGTCGGTGGAACAGTAGGCGATATCGAATCGCTGCCTTTCTTAGAAGCGCTTCGTCAAATGCGTACGGAAGTTGGCTATGAGAATGTCCTGTACATCCATGCTACTCTCGTTCCTTACTTGAAAGCCGCCTCAGAGATGAAGACAAAACCGACACAGCATAGTGTCAAAGAGTTACGTGGCCTCGGAATTCAGCCGAATATCCTCGTCACGCGTACGGAAGTGCCGTTAGATGAAGAAACGCGTCATAAAATTGCCGCCTTCACGGATGTAAATGTCGACTCTGTTATCCAATCGGTCGATGAAGAAACCTTGTATTCGATTCCGTTAGCTCTAAAACGCCAGAAACTGGATGATATTGTTTTAGAAAAATTGCAGCTAGAAGCGCCTGAAGCAGATATGACGGAATGGGAAGCGCTGGTTGACCGCGTCTTGAATTTAAAACAAACAGCGAAAGTAGCTATTGTCGGTAAATATGTCGAACTGCCAGATGCTTATTTATCAGCGCATGAAGCTTTAAAACATGCAGGATTCCCATTTGACACAGATGTGGAAATAAAATGGGTCGATTCTGAATTGCTGACGCCAGAAAACATCGAAGAAGAATTAAGCGATGTCGCAGGTATCGTTGTACCTGGCGGATTTGGTACTCGCGGAATCGAAGGAAAGATTCATGCGGTTCAATTTGCGCGTGAAAATAATGTGCCGTTTTTAGGCATCCAACTAGGTATGCAATTAGCCGTCGTTGAGTATGCGCGAAATGTGATGGGCTTAGAAAATGTAGGATCTACAGAGCATCATCAGGACTTGACACATAAAATTATTGATCTTCATCCAGACCAAAGAGGTGTTGAAGACATCGGCGGAACGCTTCGTTTAGGGCTTTATGACAGCCAGTTAAAAGAAGGCACGCGTGTCGCAGAAATTTATGGCAATCAAGAAGTCATTCAAGAACGTCATCGTAACCGATATGAAGTGAGTGAAGAATACTTTGAGCAATTAGAAGAAAATGGATTGGTCTTATCTGGCTTATCACCGGATGGGCGTCTGGTAGAATCCATCGAATTGCCAAATCACCCGTTCTTTGTCGGCGTACAGTATCATCCGGAGTTCATTTCTAGACCAAACCGCCCGCATCCGCTATTTAAAGCCTTTATTGAAAGTGTCATCAACTCCGAGAAGGTCTAATCATTATTGTCTGAAACGTCTCATTATTGTACAATTTTTTGATATTTTTGTTATAATGAAAACGGTAATAATATATCAA